>NZ_PDDL01000119.1:0-10150 GCF_020833785.1 Kocuria sp. CCUG 69068 | reverse complement strand
CGGCGCCGAGCCGGAGGCGGTCCCCGCCGGGGAGGGCACCCGCGTGGTCGTCGCGGTCGAGCACGGCGAGCGCGTGCTGCCCGCCCTGCTGCGCGAGCTCGACCGGGCCGGCCACGCCGTGCGGACCGCCGAGCTGACCCGCCCGACCCTCGACGACGTCTTCCTCCGGCTCACCGGCCGGAGCCTGCGCGAGGAGCGGGCCGACGCGTCCGAGACCGACCCGGCCGCCGAGGCCACGAGCGTGGGAGCACCCCGATGACCGCCGTTCCGACCACCCGCGAGTCCCCCGGCGGCACCGACCGGGCCCGCCCGGCCGGGATCGTCCACGACTCCGTCAGCGTCTTCGTCCGCGAGCTCCGGCCCGTGGTCCGGGACCCCTTCAGCCTGGTGTTCTCGCTCATGCAGCCGCTGATGTTCCTGGCCTTCTTCGGCCCGCTCCTGGGCGGGATGACCGGGCGGCCCCTCGACCAGGCGTTCCAGTGGTTCGTGCCGGGCATCGTGGTGATGATCGCGCTGTTCGGCACCGCGATGACCGGCTCGAACCTGCTGTTCGAGATCCAGTCCGGGGCGCACGAGCGGATGCTCGTGGCGCCGGTGACCCGCTCCGCGCTCATGGTGGGGCGCGCGTGCAAGGAGATGGTGCCGCTGGTCCTGCAGGCCCTGGTGCTCTCCGGGGTGGCCGCGTTCTTCGGCTTCCGCCCGTCCCTGCCCGGCATGGTGGTGGGCCTGGCGATCCTCGCGGTCTTCGGGGTGGGGCTCGGGGCGCTGAGCTACGCCCTCGCCATCGTCTCCCGGAACCGGGACTGGATGTTCTGGACCGTGCAGCAGGGTCTGCTGTTCCCGCTCATGCTGCTCTCCGGGATGCTCCTGCCGCTCGAGGCCGGTCCGGGGTGGATGCAGGTGCTCTCGCGGTTCAACCCGCTCACCTACATGGTCGACGCCGAGCGGGCCCTGTTCAACGGCCAGTTCGGTGATCCGGCCGTGGCCGCCGGGGCCCTCGCGGCGGTCGTGCTGGCCGCGCTGGGGCTGACCGTGGGGATCCGGGCCATGCGCAACAGCATCTGAGGGGCCCACCGGGAAGGTCGCCGGGAAGGTCGCCGGGAGGGTCGCCGCGGAGGTCGCCCGGTGCCGCTCAGAGCCACCGCTTCCACTTGAACACCCCGTAGAGGGCCACCCCCATGCCCAGCATGGCCAGCAGCGCGAGCGGGTAGCCCAGCGTCCACGCGAGCTCGGGCATGTGCTCGAAGTTCATCCCGTACACCGTGCCCACGAGGGTCGGGGCGAAGAGGATCGCGGCCCAGGAGGAGATCCGCTTGACCTCCTCGCTCTGCGCCAGGGCCGACTCGGTGAGCCGCTGCATCTCGTCGTTCTGCCGCTGGCCCACCAGGGTCGCGTGCACCGTGAGGGCGTTCTGCAGGAGCACCCGGAACGCGTCCGCGCGCTCGGCCACCCGGATGGCGTGGTCCTGCACGTCCCGCAGCCGCTGCTGCAGCTCGAGGTCGAGCCCGTACTTCTCCGCCCCGTGCTGCAGGGCCTCCAGCATGGCCACCAGCGGGTGGACAGCGCGCTGGAACTCGATGACCTCCCGGGAGAGCTCGTAGACGCGGCGGGAGACGTCCCGGTCCGCGCCGAAGATCTCGTCCTCGATCTCGTCGATGTCGTTCTCGAGTCCCGCGACCACGGGGGCGTAGCCGTCGACCACTTCGTCCAGGATCCCGTACAGCACCGCCTGCGGGCCTGTGCCCAGCAGCTCCGGCGCGGCCTCCAGCCGGCGCCGGACCGCCGCCAGGTCGGGGGACTCGGCGTGGCGGACCGTGACCACGAAGTCGCGGCCCACGAACACGTGCAGCTCCCCGAACTCGACCTTCTCCACGTCGTCCAGGTAGCGGGCCGGGCGCAGCACCACGAAGAGGGTGTCCCCGAAGCGCTCCAGCTTGGCGCGCTGGTGGCCCTTCAGGGCGTCCTCCACCGCGAGGTCGTGCAGCCGGAACTCCGCGGCCACGGACTGCACCTCGGCCGGCTCGGGGCGGTAGAGACCGATCCAGGCCATCCCGCCGCGCCCGCGCAGCGCCGCGTAGGTCTCGTCGAGGTCCTCCGGGGTCGACGTGCGCCGGCCCTCCACGTACACCACGTTGTCCACCAGCGTCACCGCGTGCTACCTCCCGTTCTGTCCGTCGCCCGTCCCGCCCATCATGACAGGACCCGCGCCCGGGGCCGGACCGGTGGGTTCGGCGGGCGCAGGTGCCGGGCGGGCGGTCAGCCCTTCACGGCGCCGCCGGTGAGCCCGGAGACGATGTAGCGCTGGAGGAACAGGAACAGCGCGACCACCGGGATCGCCGCCAGGATCGCCCCGGCGGTGAAGACGCCCCAGTTCTCCCCGAACTGCACGGAGACGAACTGGTACAGCCCCACGGCCAGCGTGTACTTGTCCGGGTCCTGGAGCACGATCTGGGCCAGCAGGAAGTCCGAGAAGGACGCGATGAAGGACAGCATCCCGACCACCACGAGGATGGGGGTCACCAGCGGCAGGATCATCGTCCAGTAGATCTGGGCGTGCGAGGCACCGTCGATCTCCGCGGCCTCGTCGAGGTCCTTGGGGATGGTGTTGAAGAAGCCGTACATCAGGAACGTGTTGGCGCCCAGCGCCCCGCCCAGGTAGACGGCGACGAGACCCAGCCGGGAGTTCAGCCCCATGAACGGGTAGACCCCGGAGATCGCGAACAGCAGCAGGAAGATCGCCACGAACGCCAGCAGCTGGGGGAACATCTGGATGACCAGCAGGGCCAGCAGCCCGCCCTTGCGGGAGCGGAAGCGGAACCGGGAGAACGCGTAGGCGGCGGCCGCACCCATGAGCACGGTGCCCACGGCCGTGGTGACCGAGACGAACAGCGAGTTCCCGAACCAGGTCAGATAGGGGTTCTGCGGGTCGTTGAGCAGGTTCGTGTAGTTGGCGCCCGTCACGTCCGAGAACAGCTGGTTGGACCCGAGCAGGGAGCCCGAGGCGGACAGCGAGGCCGAGAAGGCGTAGACCAGCGGGAAGAGGGCGAAGACGCACGCGGCGATCGCGGCGAGGTGCTTCCACCCGCCGCCGGCGGAGCGACGGCGCCGGCGGGGCCGGGCAGCCCCGGGCGCAGCGCCCGGGGGCCGCAGCGTGTCCGTCGGCTGGAGGGTGGTCGAGGTTCCGGCGGACGGCGCGGCCGCGGCGGCGGCCCAGGGGGCGCGGTCCGTGCCGTCGGGGCCGGGACGGTCGCCCGGGGTGGGTGCGGTGGGAGTGGACATGTCAGCTGATCTCCTCGAGAGCCTTGCTGCGGCGGAACGTCAGCGCGGAGATGACGGCCACCATGATGAAGATGAGGATGGACAGGGCGGAGGCCAGACCGTAGTCGTTGGTGCCGCCGGCGAACGCGATCTTGTAGACGAACGAGATGAGGATGTCCGTGGCGCCCACCCCGGTGGTGGACTCCAGGTCCTGGGGACCGCCGCCGGTGAGCAGGTAGATCACGTTGAAGTTGTTGAAGTTCATGGCGAAGGACGCGATGAGCAGCGGGCCCACGGCCACCATGAGCATGGGCAGGGTGATCGACCCGAACTGGCGCACCGGCCCCGCACCGTCCATCTCGGCCGACTCGTAGAGCTCTCCCGGGATGGCCTGCAGGGCGCCGGTGGTCACGAGGAACATGTACGGGAAGCCCAGCCAGAGGTTGACCAGCAGCAGCGAGAGCTTGGCCAGCCAGGGGTTCTCGAGCCAGGGCACCCCGGCGCCGCCCAGCAGGACCTGGTTGACGAAGCCGAAGTCCGCGTTGAGCAGACCGGCCCAGATCAGGATGGACAGGAAGGCGGGGAAGGCGTACGGCAGGAAGATGACGGCCCGGTAGACGTTGCGGAACCTCAGCTTCTCGTCGTTGAACAGGATCGCCAGGAGCAGCCCCAGGAAGAAGGTCAGCGCCACCGAGAGGATCGCGAAGGCGAAGGTCCACAGGGTCACGGAGACGAACGGGCCGCCCAGGACCTCCGGGTCGAAGATCGCCCCGAAGTTGTCCAGGCCCACGAAGACTCGCCAGCCCGGCCGCAGGGCCTCGCCGTCGGCGCTGACGAACGCGCCCTCGCCGTTGTTCGCGTACACGGTGCCGTCGTCGGCGACCATGGCGTCGGCCGCCTCGTCGTGCACGAGCGTGGGCTCGTAGGCGTAGGCCGTCCGGCCGTCGTCGGTGCGCAGCACACCCTCGGCCTCCTGCTCGCCCACGGGCACCCGGAGGTCCGCCAGCTCGCCGGCGACCGCCACGACGCTCCCGTAGTCGAGGACCTCGTAGCCGGGCGCCTCGGCCACCCGGCCGTCGGCGGTGGTCGCGCCGTCCAGCGGGACCAGGGGCTGGTCCGCCGCCCCCACGAGCACCTGGCCGTCGCGCACCGTGGCCAGGGCCAGGCCGTCCTCGCCCTCGAGCACCGTGACCGGGTAGGCCCCGGAGCCCTCGATCCGCTGCTCGTACGTGGTGGTGAGCTGCGTGATCGCCGCGTCCTTCGTGGCGTTGTGGCCGTCGCCGTAGTTCGTGAACGCCGTGGCGGCGGTGTAGATCAGCACGAAGATCTGGAACACCAGCAGGAAGATCAGCCCGGGGAACAGGTACTTCGCGGGCAGCAGCTTCCTGGTCGGCAGGAAGTACACGAGATCGGCTGCGATCAGGGCGACGACGAGGAAGGCCAGGATGCCCCAGCTGCCGGCGGCCCAGGCCGCCAGGATGCCGAAGAGGCCGAACGCGTTGATCAGCGCCATCAGGACCAGTTTGACCACGAAGCCCACGCCGAATCCGCGGGAGTGGGCGTGCTGGAGCTCGAGGGGGGCGCCGAGGCCGGCGCCCCCGCCGGTCGCTCCGGGGGCGGCGGTCCCGCCCCGGATGGGGGTGCGCGTGCTCATCAGATCTGTCCTTCGATGTTGTCGATCATGCGGTTCCACAGCTCCACGGGGTCCCCGCGGCCGTCCACGACGGCGTTCTCCGTGGTGCCCCAGAAGCTCCACACCGCGCCCATCTCGGGGATGGCCGGCATGGGCAGACCCGTCTCGGCGATCTCCGCGTAGGCGGAGCGCAGCGGGTCGCCCTGCATGCGGTCGACGGCCACCTGGCTGGCGGGGGGCCGGCCCGTGCTCTCGTACATGGCCGTCTGCGCCTCGGGGCGGGTGAGGTAGTTGGCGGCGAAGTCCTGGGCCGCCATCGGGTTCTGCGCGTTGGCGTTGACGAAGAACGCCTGGACGCCCACGAACGGGCGGGCCTCCTCGTCCCCGGCCGGGGGCACGGGCAGGACGCTCACGTCCATCCCGGCGGCCTCGACGTCGGTCAGCTCCCACGGGCCGCCCAGGTGGAAGGCGGACTCGCCGTTGAGGAAGGACTCCTTGGCGATGTCCGGGGTCATGGAGGTGCGCAGGTCCCCGGAGGCTCCGAGCTCCTGCAGGTAGCGGGCGAACTCGTTGCCGTCCTCGCCCCCCATGGTGAGGTTGCCGGTGTACTCCCCCTCCGCGGTGCGCTCGAACACCTCGGCCCCGAACGAGGTCTGCAGGGCGTAGAGATGGTACGGGTCGCCGGCCTCGGGCGACTGGCTCACCGTGAAGGGGTACTCGATGCCCCGCTCCTCCATGAGCCGGTGACCGATCGCCCGCAGCTCGTCGAACGTGGCGGGGTCCTGGGCAGCGAGCTCGTTGTTGCGCAGCATCGCCACGTTCTCGATCGCGTACGGCACCCCGTAGCTCACCCCGTTGTAGACCACGGCCTCCCGGGCGTTCTCGGTGAAGTCCTCCGCCCGGTCCCCCATCTCCACGGGGACGACGACGCCGTTGGACGCCAGCTGCCCGAGGTTGTCGTGCGGCGAGACGATGATGTCGGGGGCCTGCCCCGTGGGCGACTGGGAGATGAAGTTGGAGATCGCCTGCGCGTTGATCTCCCGCTGGACGAACTCCACCTCCACCCCGGTGTCGGCGGTGAATTCCTCGGCGATCTGCTGGAGGGCGGGGATCTCGTCGGACCCCGCCTGGATCTTGATGCTGCCCGGCCCGCCGGCCAGGCCGGCGACCCCGGCCGTGGGCGCCGACGAGCACCCCGCGAGCAGGAGCACGGCACCGACGGCGCAGGCCGCCCGGTGGAGGTGTTTCATGGTGGGGTTCCTCGATGTCTTCCGTGGTCGCGCGGTCGCGACGGCCGTCGGTCTGCGGGGGTGGTGCGGGTCGGTGGGGCTGCTGCCGCCGGGGGCTTCACCCGGGAGGTGAGTTGGCTCACTACTGTAAGCGTTACCACCACGGCTGTCCACACCCGATACAGCACCCGCCTTGCCAAGGTAATCGGTGTGATAGCGCTTCCAGTCTGTGGGGATCCGCTCTACGATGGACCGCATGTCCACGACCTACGGTGCGCTGCAGTCCCTGCGCCTCACACCCGTCCACGACCGCGACCAGGAGCCGAAGTGGTGGCGCTCCTCGGTGATCTACCAGGTGTATCCCCGCTCGTTCCGGGACCTCGACGGGGACGGTGTCGGCGACCTCGCCGGCATCACCGCCGAGCTGGGACAGCTGGCGGAGCTGGACATCGACGCGATCTGGCTCTCCCCCTTCTATCCCTCCCCGCAGCTCGACGGCGGCTACGACGTGAGCGACTACTGCGACGTCGACCCCTCCTTCGGCACCCTCGCGGACTTCGACGCACTGGTCTCGGCCGCGGACGCCCTGTCGATCCGGGTGATCATCGACCTCGTGCCCAACCACTGCTCGCAGGAGCACGTCCTGTTCCGGCAGGCCCTCGCGGCGGGTCCCGACGCCCCGGAGCGCGACCTGTTCGTCTTCCGGGACGGCCGCGGCGCGTCCGGGCAGCTGCCCCCCAACAACTGGCAGTCCCACTTCGGGGGCCCGGCCTGGACCCGGGTGACCGAGTCCGACGGGCAGCCCGGCCAGTGGTACCTCCACCTGTTCGACTCGTCGCAGCCCGACTTCAACTGGGACAACGAGCTGGTCCGCCAGGAGTTCGAGCGGGTGCTGTGCTTCTGGCTCGACCGCGGCGTCGCCGGCTTCCGGGTGGACGTGGCGCACGCGCTCATCAAGGCGGAGGGCCTCCCGGACTGGGACGGGCGGGCCGACGGGGGGAGCATCCCGGGCTACCCGTTCACCGACGCCCCGATGTTCGGGCAGCCGCAGATCCACGACATCTACCGGCGCTGGCGCGAGGTGCTCGCGGAGTACGACGGCGAGCGGATCCTCTGCGCCGAGGCGAGCGTGGACCCGCTGGACCGCCTGGCCGACTGGGTGCGCCCCGACCAGATGCACCAGACGTTCAACTTCTCCTACCTGGCGGCGCCGTGGGACGCCGCGGAGCTGCGCCGGATCATCACCTCCTCCCTCGAGGCGTTCGACGCGGTCGGGGCCCCCACCACCTGGGTGCTGTCCAACCACGACGTCGTGCGGCACCCGACCCGCCTGGCGCTGACCGCGGACTCCCCGCGCCCGGGTGACGGCCGCGGGCCCGAGGACGAGCAGCCGGACCACGTGCTGGGCACGCGGCGGGCACGTGCCGCGTCCCTGCTCATGCTCGGCCTGCCGGGCGGCGTGTACCTGTACCAGGGGGAGGAGCTGGGCCTGCCGGACCACACGACCCTCCCCCACGACGTCCGCCAGGACCCGACCTACCACCGGACCGGCGGGAGCCGGCTCGGCCGTGACGGCTGCCGGGTGCCGCTGCCCTGGACCAGCACCGGGGCGTCCCTGGGCTACAGCGCCACGGGCGAGGCCTGGCTCCCGCAGCCCCAGGGCTGGGCGGAGCTCTCGCGCGAGGCGCAGCGCCACGACCCGGCGTCCACGCTGTCCCTCTACCGCTCCGCGCTGGCGCTGCGGCGCGAGCACGGGCTCGGCTCGGGCTCGCTCGCGTGGGCGGAGGACCTCACGGGCCCGGACTGTCTCGGGCTCGTCAACAACGGCGTCCTGGTGCTGCTGAACACGGGCTCCGCCCCGGTCGAGCTGCCGGACCTGCCGGTCCTGCTCCGCAGCGGGTCCCCGGCCTCCGCGCCGCATATCCTGGACCCGGAGGAGTGCGCATGGCTGCAGACGGAGGACCCCGGCACGACCGGACGATGAACCCACCCCGGCTCCAGGACGTCGCCGCGCGGGCGGGCGTGTCCACCGCGACCGTCTCCCGCGCGCTCAGCGGCAAGGGGCACGTCTCGCCCCGCGCCCGGGCCCGGGTCCGCGAGGCGGCGCAGGAGCTGGGCTTCGTCGTGTCCTACCACGCCTCGAGCCTGGCGAGCGGCCGGAGCCGCAACATCGGGGTGGTCCTCCCCCACGTCGACCGGTGGTACTTCTCCACCGTCCTCGAAGGAGTGGCCGGCGCGCTCATGGAGGCCGGGTACGACCTGACCCTCTACAACTTCGAGGGGGACCGCTACCGGGAGACCGTGCTGACCGACTTCCTGCTGCGCAAGCGCCTGGACGCGGCCGTGGCGGTGTCCCTGCACCTGGACCCGGCGGAGACGGAGCAGATGTTCGCCGCCGGCATCCCCCTCGTCGGGGTCGGGGGCCCGCTGGTGGGGGCGCCCACCATCAGCATCGACGACCTCGACGTCGGGCGCCGCGCGACGCAGCACCTCATCGGGCTGGGCCACCGGCGGATCGCGCACCTCGGCGGGGCCGAGGAGGGCAGGCGCTACTTCCCCATGTCCAGCGACCGCCGGGACGGCTGGGAGCAGGCGATGGCGGACGCCGGGCTGGCCGTGGAACCCGCGTGGTCGCTCGTCGCGGACTACACGTTCACCGACGCGTACCAGCAGGCCAAGAATCTCCTGGCGGACCCCGCCGACCGCCCGACCGCCATCTTCGCCTCGTCCGACGAGATGGCGGCCGGGACGATCCTGGCGGCGCGGGACCTCGGGCTCACCGTGCCCGGGGACCTGTCCGTCATCGGCGTCGACGCCCACCCCATCGGGGAGGCCTTCGGCCTGACGACCCTGGACCAGCACGCCCGGCAGCAGGGCACCCGCGCTGTGGAGCGGCTCCTCGAGCACCTGGCCGGAGGGAGCCGCGAACCGTCGAACGAGCTCTTCCCGGCCCACTTCGTCGCCCGCTCCTCCACCGGCCCGGCCCCGGCCTCCGACCGCCCCTGACCCGGCGGCCGGCGCGGAGGGAGCGCAGGACGGGTCGGTCAGGCCACCGTGAAGGTCCGCTCGTGCCACCCGGAGGCGCCGTCCGGGGCGGGCGGGGCCGGCTCGGCGGTCTGGACGGTCCCGTCCCGGTCCACGGCCCGCACCCGCGCGGTGTGCCGGCCGCCCGGGAGGTCGGCGCGCAGGACCCACTGCCGCCAGGTGTCGTCAGTGCCCACGGAGCCCAGCTCGGCGTCCTGCCACGGCCCCTCGTCCACGCTGACCTGCACGGCGGCGATCCCGGTGTGCTGGGCCCAGGCCGTGCCGGCGAGGACCGCGGGCCCGGCCTCCGTGCGCCCGCCCTCGGCCGGCACCTCGATGCGGGAGGACATCTTGATCGGTCCCCGGGCCGTCCAGCCGCGCGAGGTCCAGTACGCCTCCGCCCGGTCGAAGCGGGTGACCTCGAGGTCCACGACCCACTTGGTCGCCGAGACGTAGCCGTAGAGCCCCGGCACGACCATCCGCACGGGGTACCCGTGCTCGAACGGCAGCGGCTCCCCGTTCATGGTCACCGCGAGCAGGGAGTCCCGGCCGGGGTCGGTCAGGGCCTCGAGCGGGGTGCTCGCCGTGAACCCGTCCTCGGAGGTCGAGAGCACCATGTCCGCCTCGGCGGAGGGCCCGGCCTCGGCGAGCAGGTCCCGGATCGGCACGCCGGTCCACACCGCGTTGCCCACGAGGTCGCCGCCCACGGGGTTGGACACGCACGCCAGCGTCACGATCCGCTCGAGGAGCGGCCGGGCCGTGAGGTCGTCGAAGCGCAGCGTCAGCTCGCGCTCCACCATGCCGTGGAGGCGCAGCTCCCACGCGTCCACGTCGATGCGCGGCACGGACAGGGCCGTGTCGATGCGGTAGAAGTCGTCGGCGGGCGTGAGCCAGGGCTCCACGTCCGCCACGCCGAGGTCGGCCCCGGCGGGGACCGGGTCCCGCACGGCGGGGGCGGGGATCCGCAGCAGGTCCCGGGCGGCGGGCGCCCGGGCCGCGGCCGCGG
>NZ_PDDL01000118.1:0-10442 GCF_020833785.1 Kocuria sp. CCUG 69068 | reverse complement strand
CCGAGGGCGCGGCCGACCACCGCCAGGGTGAGCCCGGCGGCGCTGCGCGTGGGCAGCGGCACGGGGCCCAGCCGCGGACGCTCGAGACCGAGCAGGTCCAGCCGGTCCCCGGGCAGCGAGTCCACGACGGCGGCGAACAGGGCCCGGTAGCCCGGCAGCAGCACGGGGTCCAGGGGCGGGCGGCGCAGGAACGCCACGACGTCGTCCACGCGCGGGCCTCCGGCGAGGCGGGGGCCGAAGGACCGGAGGCGCTCGTCCAGCTCGGCCTCGGAGCGCGGCGGCCGCTCCACGCCCATCAGCCGGCCCGCCACGGCCCACTCCCGCACGTAGGCGTCCGGCCCGCCCGGGATCGTCCCGCCCCACCGCTGGTGGGAGCGCAGGAACGCGTCCGTGAACGCCAGGTGGACCCACTCGGCGAGCTCGGGGTCGTTCGCGCAGTACGGGCGCCGCACGCCGTCGGCCCCGGTGTAGGTGCCGCGCACGCCGTCGTGGATCCGGCGGACGTGCGCCGAGGCCCGGTGCGCGGCGGTGGTGTCCCCGTAGGTGACGGTGAAGATCCACCGGATGGTCCCGGCGAGGCGCCCCAGGGGGTCGCTCCGGTAGTCCGAGTGCTCGACGACGCCGGCCAGCGCCCCCGGGTGCAGGGCCTGGGTGAGCAGGGCGCGCACGCCCGCGGGGATGGTCGCCATCGACCCGTGCACGGCCCACACCGCCGAACCGGGCCGGAAGTGCCCGGCGTCCTGGCCGTCGGCCAGCGCCAGCTCCCACTCCGGCACGCGGTCCGCCTGTCCGGCGAAGGTCGTGCGCAGCCTGTCCTGCAGCGGCGCCATCAGTCCCACGTCGAGCCCCTTCCGTCCCGGTGACCGGTCGGGCCCATCATGGCCGCCGCCTCCGACATCCGCGGCGGCGCGCCGCGCAGGACCGCGCCCGGATCCGCCACCGGGGCGGGGCCGCAGCGGGCAGGGCCGGGAGCTCAGGGCCGTTCGGAGCCCCCGGGGACCAGTCCGGCCAGGGGCCCGCCCCGGAGGAAGCGCACGAGGGCGGGGGAGCGGGTGACCACCGTCTCCTGGTAGCGGCCGGGCAGCTCGGGGTCCTTGCCGATGACCAGCTGCTCGACGTCGTCGTCCAGGAACATCGCCATGGTGCCCCGCAGCAGCTCCAGCACCGCGTCGTCGCCGAGCAGGTCGCGCACGGCGCCGGGCAGCCGGACGGTGCGCGCGCCGTCGAGGACCAGGTCGGCGAAGTCGGGGGTGTCGCCCTCCGACCACCGGGCCGTGGACGCGGCGGCGACCGCCCCGACGGCCTCGACCGCGAGGGTCACGACGATGGTCGCCTCCGTCAGCGCCGTCCGGACGTCCTCCGCGCGGCCCCGCTCGCGGTTCCGCCGCCAGCGGCTCGGACGGGTGCGGTCGACCACCAGGTACTCCAGCTGCAGCCTGCCCCGGCAGTCCTCCAGGAAGGAGACGGTGACGGTCTCGGCGGGGCAGTCCTCCCGGACGGCGGCGTAGGCCCGGCGCAGCAGGTCCTGCAGGTCGGTGGAGCCGCGGCCGAGCGTGCGCGCCGAGAGGCGCACGGGCCGGCCGTGCTCGTCGAGGCAGCGCACCGTGATCGGGACGCGTGCCACCGTGGTGTCGAGGGGGGAGTCCACGCTGACGTCAGGCCTTCCTGTGCGGTCGGGGAGAGGTCATCAGTCTAGATGCGCAGTCATGATCTGCCCGCGCCCGACCCGTCGCCCGTTGTGGGGACAATCGTGCCCTCACCAGCGGCGACGGCCGGGCCGGAGGCGTTTCCGCGGTCCGGCCCGGCCGTCCCTCCGTGCGCAGGGCCGATCAGGGCCAGGAGCCCTCCTCGGCGTGGGCGACGAACAGCTCGCGGATCTCGCACCCGTGGGGCTGGCCGAGGGCGAACAGGACGGCGTTCGCGACGTTCTCCGGATCGTTGAGCTGGGAGTCGTCCTGCGGCTTGTACTGCTCGTCCCGGTCGTCGAAGAAGCGTGTCTTCATGCCGCCCGGGATGAGCTGGGTGACGCCGACCTCGCCCTTGAGCTCCGCGGCGAGGGCCTGGGTGAAGCCCAGCACCCCGAACTTGGAGGCGCAGTACGCCGTCGCGTCCGAGACGCCCTTCAGCGCCAGGGTGGAGGCCACGGTGACGACCCGCCCCCGGGACTCCCGCAGGGCGGGCAGCGCCGCACGCACCGTGGACACGGTGCCGAACAGGTTGACCTGCACGACCTTCTCCCACTCGGTGCTCGCCACGTCCTCGAGCCGGCCGCAGCGGTCGATGCCGGCCGCGGTGACGACCGCGTCCAGACCGCCGGCGTCCGTCACGGCCCGGCGCACCGCCTCGGTCACCGCGGCGGTGTCCGCCACGTCGACTTCGTAGGCGGTGACGCCGGTGAGCGTGCTGATGTCCCGGTCCAGGACGATGGGGGTGCCGCCGTTGTCGCGGACCGCCTCCGCCACGGCGGCGCCGAGCCCGGAGGCACCGCCGGTGATCAGCACCCGGCCGGGATTGGTGGGCTGGAGACTCATGCAACTTCCTCTCTGCTGGACACGGCCGCGCCCACGGCCGGTGCCGCGGGCGGGCGTGCTGCTCCTCGTCGGAACAGGGGGCAGGCGCCGCGGGTGCGGCGGCCTGGCCCTGCTACCGTAGCCGCTCCCGAGCCGTTCATCAGTATGCTCATCAGGACGGCCCCCGGGGTGTCCGCACCCGCACGGCCGGAGGACGCCCGCCCGCACGGAGAAGGAGTTCCATGACCACCGCAGCACCCGCCACCGCCCCGACGACCGAGCTGACCGTGCAGGATCCGCGGGACGGGTCCACGGTCGGCACCCTGGCCGCCGCCACGGAGGAGGAGGTGCGGGCCGCGGTCGAGACCGCCCGCGCCGCCGCCCGGGACTGGGCCCGGACCGCCCCCGAGGAGCGCGGGAAGGCCCTGCGCGCGGCCGCCGACCGCCTGGCCGCCCACGCCCAGGAGCTCGCCGCGCTCAACGCCCGCGAGACCGGCAAGCCCGTCGAGGAGTCCCTGGGCGGGGTCATGGCAGGGGTCGGCACACTCCACCAGTACGCCGAGCTCGGCCCGGTGCACCGGGGCCACAGCCTGCGCGGCAGCGTGCTCGCGGCCGACTACACGGTCGCGGAGCCGCGCGGCGTCGTCGTCGCCCTCACCCCGTGGAACGACCCCGTGGCCGTGGCCGCGGGCCTGCTGGGCGCGGCGATCGTCACCGGCAACACCGTGGTGCACAAGCCGAGCGAACGGTGCCCCCACCTCGGAGCCCGCCTCGGGGAGATCCTCGCCGGGGTCCTGCCGGCCGGCGTGCTCGGCACCGTCACCGGAGGCGCCGCCGTGGGGCAGCTGCTCACGGCGCTGCCCGGCGTCGACGTCCTCGCCCACGTCGGCTCCACCGCCACGGGGGAGGCCATCGCCCGCGCGGCGGTCGGCACCGGCGCCCACGTGGTCCGGGAGAACGGCGGCAACGACGCCCTGGTGGTCGACGACGACGTCGACCCCGTCTGGGCCGCCGGGCAGGCCGCCCTCGGCGCGTTCGCGAACTCGGGCCAGATCTGCGTGGCGGTCGAGCGGATCTACGTCCACCGCGGCGTCGCCGAGCCGTTCCTCGAGGCGCTCGCCGAGGAGGCGCGCCGGCGCAACACCGACGGCACGCTCGCGCCGCTGGTCGACGAGCGGCTGCGCGAGGAGGTCCACCGCCAGGTCGCCGAGAGCGTCGCCCAGGGGGCGGTCGTGCTCGAGGGCGCCCAGGTCCCGGAGGGCCCCGGCGCGTTCTACCCGGCCACCGTGCTGCGCGGGTGCACCCCCGCGATGGCCGTGATGACCGAGGAGACGTTCGGGCCCGTGGCGCCGGTCCAGGTCGTCGACAGCTTCGACGAGGGGCTCCGGCTGGCCGCCGCCGACCGCTACGGGCTGGCCGCCACCGTGCTCACCGGCCGGATCGCCCACGCCCAGCGCGCCGTGGCCGAGCTGCCCGTGGGCACGCTCAAGGTCAACAACGTCTTCGGCGGCGCCCCGGGCGGTGCGGCGCAGCCGCGGCGGGCGTCCGGCGCGGGCTTCGGCTACGGCCCCGAGCTCCTCGACGAGATGACCCAGGTGAAGGTCGTGCACCTGGAGATGCCGCCCGCGGCCGGCTGAGCACTGGCCGCGGCCCCCGTGGGCCCGGGCCGCGGAACCCGGGTCCTCACCGCCGGCGCCGTGGCTCGAGCAGCCCCCGGACCCGGTCCGAGGGCTGCTCGCCCAGCTCCGCCGCGAGGGCCGAGCGGTACTCCTGGAAAGCCCGCCGGGCCTCGGCCTCGTTGCCGAGAGCGAGGTGGGCGCGGAGCAGCAGGCGCACGGCGCTCTCGCGCAGGGGAGCGGCGTCTCGGACCGTCCGGGCCAGCGCGAGGGCGTGGTGGACCTCCCCGCGGACCAGGCAGAGCTCGGCCCGCTCCTCCACGGCGTTGACGTAGAGCTCCTGCAGCCGGGCCTGCTCCTCGACCACCCAGTCGTCGTACCAGCCCGGCAGCAGCGCCATCCGGGGGCGGTCCAGCACCCAGGCGTCGTCCCGCTCGGCGGACCAGGACGCCACCGGGCGCACGACCAGCTCGAGCAGACGGTGGAGGTCCACGTCCACCGCCCCGGAGAGCGCGAGGTCGCCGCCGCGGCCCGCGAGGGCCCCCGGCACGCGCCGGGACAGGGTGAAGACGGCCGCGCGCAGGCTGCCGAGCGCGTGGTCCTCCGGGCACTCCGGCCACAGCAGGCCGGCGAGGTAGTGCCGGGACCGGGGGCCGTGGACCGCCAGCGCCGCCAGGAGCCGCTGCTGCCGCGCCCCGGTGTGCACCGGGGCGCCCTGCACGGCGAGGTCCCAGCTCCCCAGCAGGCGCAGCGTGATCGGCCTCCGCTCGCCCATGATCCCGCTCCCCCCGGCTGACCAGGCACAACGTCCGCGCCCGGGTTTCACCGCCATGCTCTGCCGCGGGGTGGGGGAAGTCAACGGGATGTCGTGCCCCGCCGCGAGTGCGTCCGTGCCGGGTCCCTGCCGGGTCCCCGCGCGGCGGGGGCCCGGCGGGCCGCCCCGCCGGGGCTCAGAAGCGGCGGCGGACCCGGATGGTGTTGGCCAGGCGCCGGACCTTGGGCACGTTGGTGGAGAGCACGAGATAGCCGGTGAGCGTGCCCACGGTGGTCGCGCCGCCGGCGATCAGGGGGGTGTGGAACTTCCGCCACCGCTCCGGGTCGGACGCCAGGATGTGGGCCATGCCGTTGATGGACGCGGCGATCACCGCGCCGGCCACCACCTGGTGGCCGATCTTCTCGCCGCGCTTGAGCAGCGGCTCGAACTCGTCGGCGCGCAGGTGGACGTCGAAGCCGCCGCGCTCCAGCACCACGATGAGCCGCCGGAGGTACTCGGGGGCCTCCACGCCCATCTGCACCGCGTCCTGCAGGATGTCGCGCACCCGCTTGGCCAGGATCTCGGGGGAGAGCCGGTGCAGCACGAACCGCTGGGCGTACGGGGCGAGGACCGAGACGAGGTCGAACTCCGGGTCCAGGCCGGTGCCCACGGACTCCGCCGTGACGAGCATCCGCAGGAACAGGGCGGACTCGCGCGGCAGGTGCATCCGGTAGCGGCGCAGCATCCCGATGAGGTCGCCCATCAGGTGGCCCACCCGCACCTCGTGCAGGGGCTTGTTCGCGTAGCGGCGCAGCAGGATCGCCACGTCCCGCTCGAGGTCCTTCTTGTTGACGTCCAGCTCCTGCGAGGTCAGCCCCAGCAGCCCCGCGGCGACCCGCCGCGGGTTCTCCTGCACCACGCCGAGCATCAGGGTCACCAGGTGGTCCCGGAACTCGTCGGTGAGGGTGCCCATCATCCCGAAGTCGATGATCCCGATCCGCCCGCCGGTCTCCACGAAGAGGTTCCCGGGGTGCGGGTCCGCGTGGAAGAAGCCGTGCTCGAAGATCATCCGGCAGATGGCCTCGGTCGAGTCCACGGCCAGCAGGTGCCGGTCGAGCCCGGCGGCCTCGAGGGCGGGGTAGTCGTTGATCTTGATCCCGCGGATCCGCTCCATCGTGAGGATCCGGGAGGTCGAGGCCTCCCAGAAGATCTCCGGGACGTGCACCCGGGGGTCGCCCCTGAAGTTCTCGGCCATCCGCTGGGCGTTGCGGGCCTCCGTGAGGTAGTCCAGCTCGTCCCGCAGGGACTGGGCGAACTCGTCCGCCAGACCCACGAGGTCGAAGTGCTGCACCGCCGGCCAGTAGGTGGACAGCAGCTTGGCCAGCTCCGCGAGGATCTCGAGGTCGCGGTTGACCTCCTCGACGACGCCGGGGCGGCGCACCTTCACGACGACGTCCACCCCCTTGTAGACGGCCGCGTGCGCCTGGCCGATCGAGCCCGTGGCGAGCGGCACGGGGTCGATCTCGGCGAGGATCTCCTCGGCGGCGGAGTCGGGCTCCGACTCGATCATCGCCCGGATCCGCTCCGGCGGCACCGGGGGCGTGCTGTCCTGCAGCCGGGTCAGCTCCTGCACGTACCGCGGCGGCAGCAGGTCCGGCCGGGTCGAGACCACCTGGCCGAGCTTCACGAACGTGGGACCGAGCTCCTCGAGGGCCTGCCGCAGGTGGACCGGCTGGCTGTAGAGCTTGTCGGGGTCGATGAGCCGGACCCGGGCCAGCGGTGCGCGCCACTCCTCCTTGATCCCGCCGAGGGCGAAGCCGAAGCCGTGCTTCGAGAGGACCTCGAGGATCTGGAGGAAGCGTTCCCGGCGGCTGATCATCGGCGGGCCGCTCCGGTGCTCATCCGGGCGAGGTAGAAGGACATGAAGCCGGTCGCGACGGCCACGATGAAGCACAGCGCGCTCACCAGCGGTTCGATGCCGAGGAAGACCACGCCCACCCCGCCCAGCAGCACGGTCATGGCCAGCAGCGTCCACACGGCCACGTGCACCCGGCCGAGCACGCCGGTCCCCGGGCCGGCGGACGAGCGCTGAGCGGACACGTCGTCGTCGTGCCCGGCGCGCTCCGCGCCCCCGGACCCCGCCGCGGAGACGGCCAGGCCCTTGCGCCACTTCTTCGCGTTGCGCGAGCGGTCGGCCTCGGCCGGGACGTAGGCGTCCGGGACGGGGAAGCTGCCGCCGGGCGGCAGGAGCTCGGGGACGTCGTTGGGCAGCTGCTCGAACCACTCCGCGGGGATGTCCTCCGGACGCGCGGCCTGGAGGGTCATCGAGACCTCGAAGGCCGAGCCGCGGATGGTGCCCCACACCGCGGTGAGCTTCTCCTGCTGGAAGGCGTGGTCGATGATCGGGATGAACTGCTGGGACATCTGGGTGGAGAGCCGGCCCACCTGGCGGCGCTCGTAGAGCACGTCGACGATGTCCAGGGTCTGCCCGTGGTGGTTGCGGACCTTGTTCGTCTCCAGGGTCAGCATCACGCGGCCCTCCCCGGACGGGGGGATGACGCTGTGCAGGTACTCGGCGAACTCCTGCTCGTCCAGGACCTTGATCGACGGGCCCTGCGGCAGCACCGCGGCCTGCGCCGGGGGCGTGTTGAGCGGGAACAGCAGGTCCGGGGCCGCGATCGACAGCCGCGCCGCGGCGTCGACCTCCGCCTGCCCGTCCTGGCGCAGGACCGTGGCCTCCAGCTTCAGCGGCGCCACCGGCGTGTAGCCGGACGCGATGACCCGCGCGAGGTAGGGCCAGTACCGCTGCGCGTCCTGCTGGGCGAGGTGGCCGATCTTGTTGGGCCCGATCCGCACCGAGACGGTGTGGGGGTCGAAGGGGTTGTCCGGCTCCGGGACCAGCGCCGCGTTGCCCGTCCAGGTGCGCAGCTTGCCGAAGGACAGACCGCCGAACACCCGCATGATCTCGGTGTCGTAGAAGTTCTCCGTGACGATCTCCAGAGAGCCGCGGTCGTTGAGCGCGTAGTCGGTCATGGTCTCCCTCGATGGAGCTGGGGCATCAAGTCGTCAATAGCTTCTCACGATTCCCGTGACGCCCGGTCCACCGCCGGGCCCGTACGGTGTCCGCGCTGACTGGTGCAATGATGGCCGATCAGGACACCGGGCGGGCCCCGGTGACCGCCCGGGACGAGAGCCGGACCGGGACCCCCGAAGGAGGCGCGCGGATGCCCCAGGGCCAGGACCTCCCGCCCGAGCCGGACCGCCCGGCGGTGGACGTCGACGTGCTGCGCACGCTCTTCCTCAGCCCCGGCGACTGGATCCACCGGCGCGTGGAGTCCGTGCTGATGAGCCCCGACGGGGTCACCCGCCGGAAGGTCTCCCTCGACGTCGACCTCGCCGTGCGCGCCCCGTGGCCGGCCGACGGCGCCGGCCGGCTGCTGGTGCCCGTGACCATCCAGGCCAAGCAGCCCCTGCGCAACTTCGACGCCGTCTGCCAGGGCGACCCCGTCCCGGTCCTCAGCACCGAGGACAACGGGGCGCTCGCCGAGCTGCTGCTGCGCGGACTGATCCCGGAGCAGCTGCCGCTGGCCGAGGCGGCCGTCCTGGCGGACGACCACGTCCCGGCGATCGTGCACGCCCCCGAGCTGCTCGTGGAGGACGCCCTCGACGGGTTCTGGGCCTACTGCGAGCACCTGCGCGCCGTCGTCCAGGAGCTCGTCGACCGGGGGCGGCTGCCGGCGGAGGACGCCGAGCACTGGGAGGCCGACCTCGCCCTGTTCACCACCGTGGCCGACCAGCTGGCCCGCGGCTTCCTGCTGACCTTCGCGCTGCCCGCCGAGTTCGCGGGGCGCCGGCTCGTGCTCAAGTACTCGATGGACGAGCAGTACGCCGCCGGCCGGAGACCGCGCGCCCGGGACCGGCTGCGGCACTGCTGGATGCCCTGGGTGGGTCGGGTCGGCCTGCACGACCTCGCGTCCTGCCGCAGCTTCCACCTGGAGCTGACGGTGCCCCCGGAGGTCCGGCTGCACGAGTTCACGGTCCTCTCGCACGAGGGCGGGCGCCCCGGCGGGCCGGGCGGCTCGCACCGGGCGGTGGACCGGGTGCTCGCCGAGGACCGCGCCGTGCGGCGGTGGCCCGGGGCGGTGCGCGGCCACCTGGCGCTGCGGCCCACGTCCCGGTTCGACGACGCCTTCTGCGAGATGGTGATCCTGCCGGCCCGGCAGGGGATCACGGCGTTCGCCTCCGTGGCGGTCAGCCTCATCACCGCGGTCCTCCTGCTCGTGGGGCTCGTCGCCACCGTGCGGGAGCACGTCCTGGGGCCGGGCTGGCAGGTGCCCTCCGCGGCGGCCTCGATCGTGATGTCCGTGGTGGCGGTGCTGCTGTCCTGGATCAACCGGCAGCCCGAGCACGACATCTCCGTGCGCGTGATGCGCCCCCTGCGCTACGCGCTGAACCTGGAGGCGCTGGTCATGCTGATGCTCGCCGGCGCGGCCTCCGTCCCCTTCACCCCGGTGGCGGCCGCGGCGTACTGGTCGGTGCTCGTGCTGCTGCACGTGCTGTCCCTCGTGCTCGTGGCGCGCACCTGGTGGGTGCGGCGGTCCGTGGACCGGGGCTGGTTCACGTCCCGGGCGCGGCGGCACGGCCGATGACCGGCGGCGCTCTGTTCAGTGGGGCGGCGGCCTCCTACACTGGAGGTGTCACGGAAAGGATCCACCATGGCCTATGACGCCCGGACCGGTCCGCAGGCGCCCCAGCCGCGCCGCGAGCACCGCAACGACTCCAAGGTGAACCTGCTGCAGCTGGGCAACTCGTCGATGTCGCTCGGCCAGAGCCTCGACCGGCGGGTCTTCAAGTCCAACGAGGACGCCCAGCGCGCCGTCGACCGCGTGCTGCGCCGCTCGGGGCGCCCCGCCACCTGAGCCCGCGCCGCCCGGAACCGCCGGGTCCCCCGGACCGTCGCAGTCCCCCCGGTGCGCACCGGGGGGACTGCTGTTGCCCGGAGGACCCGGGGCCGGCCTCGGCGTGCGGGGGTCAGGGGCGCGCCGCCGCCTGCGCCCGCAGCGCCCGCAGCAGGTGGTCCCGCTCCTCGACCAGGATCCGGCGCAGGGCGGCGGGCGCCCCGGCGTGGTTGCTCAGCCACAGCTCCGTGCGGGCGAGCACCGGGTGGTGCTCGGGGTCGTGCCCCGGCTCGAGATCGGCGCCGGCGGGGTAGAGCCCCTGCACGATGCGGGTGGCCATCCCGATGGACCGGCGCGCCCACACCTCCTCCAGCATGGCGAAGTACCGCTCCCGGTACGGCTCCACCAGCTCCGCCGGGCCCAGCTGGAAGCCGGCGACCGTGGCGCTCAGCAGGTCGTTGGACAGCTCGTCACCGGTGATCGCGTCCCAGGCCTCCGCCTTGGCCCGGGGGAGCGGGCGGGCGGCGCGGGCCCGGGCCCAGCCGACCTGCCCGGTGCGGGTCCGGTCGGCGGCGCGCTCCCGTTCCAGGGCGGCGTCCAGGACGGGGTCCTCGCCGTGGCCGGTGGCCGCGAGCGCCGTCCACAGCGCCCAGCGCAGGTCCGA
>NZ_PDDL01000117.1:0-10454 GCF_020833785.1 Kocuria sp. CCUG 69068 | reverse complement strand
GCGCGACCGCCGGCGTGGTGAGCCGGTCGCCGGGCCCGCCCTCCGGGGCGTGCACGGCGCCCACCCCGTGGGCGGCGAGCTCGCCGAGCAGGGCGTCGCCGGGCGCGTCCGGCACGACGACGTGCGTCTCGCCCAGCGTGCCGGCGAGCACGAGCAGCTCCCGGTCGGCGCGGCGCAGCCGGTCCGTGGTGGCCAGCACCACCAGTGCGACGGTCGTGGTCGTGGTCGTGGTCATGGTCGTCCTCCTCCTGCCCGGCGGGCGGGCGCGTGCGATGGGGGTCCGGCGGGGTGCGGCCGGGTGCTCAGACGAGCCTCCGGGCCACCAGGAACTCGGCGAGGCGGATGCCGCCCTCGCCGTCGTCGGCCACGACCTTCCCGGCGGTCCGGGGCGGGCGCGGCACGGCGTCGAGCACCTCGGTGAGCGAGCCGGCGAGGCCCACGTCCCCGGCGTCCAGGCCGAGGTCGGCGACGGACCACGTCTGCACGGGCTTCTTCTTGGCCGCCATGATCGCCTTGAAGTTGGGGTAGCGCGGGGTGTTGACCTGGTCCGTCACGGCCACGAGCGCCGGCAGGTCCGCGGCGACCCGGAGGGCCTCGGTCTCGGTGTGCCGGACGGCCGTGAGCGAGGCGCCGTCCTCGGCCAGCGCCAGGGAGCTCGCGAAGCCGACGTGGGCGAGGCCGAGCCGCTCGGCGAGCTGACCGGGGACCAGGGACGTCTCGCCGTCGGTGGAGGCCATGCCGGTGAGCACGAGGTCCACGGCCCGGTCCTCCGCCGAGGCGATCCGCTGCACCGCCGCGGCGAGCACCCGGGCGGTGACCCAGGCGTCGGAGCCTGCGAGGGCGTCGTCGAGCACGTGGAACCCGGCGTCGGCGCCCAGCTGGCGGGCGCGCTTGAGCGCGCCCGTCGCACCCGCGGGTCCCAGGGTGAGGGCGAGCACGCGGTGCCCGGCCGCCGCGCCCCCGTGCGTCTCGACGATCTGCGCGGCGGCCTCGAGGGCGTACTCGTCGAGCTCGGAGAGGATCCCGGACGCGCGCTCGAGCAGGGGCGGGCTCCCGGCGAGGACGCGGTCCCCCGCGGCGTCGGGGACGTGCTTGACGGGGACGACGATCGTCAGGGGCTGGCTCATGGTCTCCTCCGGGCGGGACGGGGATGGGCGGTGACGGGGTGGTGACGGGCGGTCCGCGCGGACGGGCGGGGTCTCAGGCGTCCGCGCGGCGCACGAGGCGCTCGGCGTGGCGGATCAGGGGTGCGTCGACCATCCGCCCGCGGAACGCGAAGACGCCGGGGGTGCGGCGGGCGGCGGCGAGCAGCTCGCGGGCCGCGGCGACCTCCTCGGGGCCGGGCCGGTAGGCGGCGCGGACGGTCTCGACCTGCCCGGGGTGGAGGCAGGCGGTGGCCGCGAAGCCGGAGGCCACCGCGTCGAGGGCCTCCTCGCGCAGCCCGTCGTGGTCGGCGAGGTCGACGTGCACCGCGTCGATCGCGGGCCGGCCGGCGGCGCCGGCCGCGAGCAGGACGGCGGAGCGGGCGTGGCGGGCCACGTCCCGGTAGGCGCCGTCCCGGCGCCGGGACGAGCTGCCGCCGAGCGAGGCCACGAGGTCCTCGGCGCCCCACATCAGCGCGACCACGTTGGGGGACCGGGCGATCTCGGCCGCGTTGACCACGCCCTCCGCGGTCTCGCACAGCGCGACGACGCGGTGCAGGCCCAGCTCGGCGGCGACGGCGAGCCGCTCCGCGGAGGCGGTCTTGGGCAGCATCACGGTGGTGTACCCGGTGTGCCGCAGGGCGACGAGGTCGTGGGCGAAGTCCTCGGTGTCCTCGGCGTTGATCCGCACGATCGTGCGGGCGGGGTCCAGGGGCGTGGCCACGAGGGCGTCCCGGGCGGCGGGCTTGGCGGACGGGGCCACGGCGTCCTCGAGGTCGAGGATCACGGCGTCGGCGCGCTCGGCTGCCTTGGCGTAGCGCTCGGGGCGGTCGGCCGGGCAGAACAGCAGGGCGGGTCCGAGGGTGAACGGGTCGGTCATCGGGGCTCCTTGGCCGGGGGTCGCGGCGGGGTGTCGCGGTGGGGCATCACGGTGTGCTGTCACTGCGGGGCGGCATCGCGGGACCACACGAGCACCGAGCGGGTGCACTCGGCCACCACGACCCCCTCCTGGTTGCGGCCCACGTGCTTCACGCGGACGATGCCCTGCCCGGGCCGGGAGGCCGAGGGGCGGGCGCCGAGGACCTCGGAGGACGAGTACAGGGTGTCCCCGTGGAAGAGCGGGTGCGGGAAGGCGACCTCCTCGAAGCCCAGGTTCGCCACGATGGTGCCCTGGGTCAGCTGGGCCACGGACGCCCCCACGATGGTCGAGAGGGTGAACATGGAGTTCACGAGCCGCCGGCCGAAGGGCTGGCGCCCGGACCAGGCGGCGTCCAGGTGCAGGGACTGGGTGTTCATGGTGAGGGTCGTGAACAGCACGTTGTCCGCCTCGGTCACGGTCCGGCCCGGGGCGTGCTCGTAGACGGTGCCGACCTCGAACTCCTCGAACCACAGCCCGCGCTGGCGGACCACCCGGCGCTCCTCGGTCACGGCGGCCCCCTCAGAGTCCGAGCTCGCGGGCGATGAGCATGAGCTGCACCTCGGTGGTGCCCTCGCCGACCTCGAGGATCTTGGCGTCCCGGTAGTGGCGGGCCACCCGGAACTCGTTGATGAACCCGTAGCCGCCGAAGACCTGGGTGGCGTCCCGGGCGTTGTCCATCGCGGCCTCCCCGGCCACGAGCTTGGCGATCGCGGCCTGCGTCTTGAACGGCCGCCCGGCGAGCATCCGGGACGCGGCGTCGTAGTAGGCCAGCCGGGCGGTGTGGGCGCGGGCCTGCATCCGGGCGATCTTGAAGGAGACGGCCTGGTTGTCCCCGATGGGCCGTCCGAAGGACTGCCGCTCGCGCGCGTAGCGCACGGACTCCTCGACGCAGCCCTGGGCCGCGCCCGTGGCCAGGGCCGCGATGGCGATGCGGCCCTCGTCGAGGATGGACAGGAAGTTGGCGTAGCCGCGGCCCTCCTCCCCCAGCAGGTTCTCCTCGGGGACGCGGACGCCCTGGAGGGACAGCGGGTGGGTGTCCGAGGCATTCCAGCCGACCTTGTCGTAGGCCTGCTCGGCGCGGAAGCCGGGGGTGTCCGTGGGGACGATGATCGTGGAGATGTCCTTGCGCACCCGCCCGTCCGGCAGCTCCGTGGTGCCGGTGACCGCGGTGACGTTCACCAGGCGGGTGATCGCCGTGCCGGAGTTGGTGATGAACTCCTTGGCGCCGTCGATCACCCACTGCCCGTCCTCCCGCTTCGCGGTGGTGCGGGTCCCGCCGGCGTCCGAGCCGGCCTCCGGCTCGGTGAGCCCGAACCCGGCGAGCGCCCGGCCCGCGGCGAGATCGGGGAGCCACCGCTGCTTCTGCTCCTCGGTGCCGAAGCGGTGGATGGGCATGGCGCCCAGCGACACCCCGGCCTCGAGGGTGATGGCCACGGACTGGTCGACGCGGGCGATCTGCTCCAGCGCCAGGCACAGGGCGAAGTAGTCCCCGCCCATCCCCCCGTACTCCTCGGGGAAGGGCAGGCCGAACAGGCCCATCTCCCCCATCTGCGCCACGATGTCGTAGGGGAACTCGTGCGCGGCGTCGTACCGCGCGGAGACCGGGGCGATCACCTCGTCGGCGAAGTCGCGGACGGTGTCGGAGAGGTCCTGGTACTCCTCGTCGAGCTCGAAGTTCATGGGGTGCGCTCCTGGTCGGTCGGACGGGGGTCGGTCTGCGGGCGGGTGCCGGGGTCCTCCGGGGCGCCGCCGGGAGTCCCGGCGGGAGCGCCGTCCGGCACGTCGTCGCGGGCGTCCCCGGGGACCGGTGCGGGCACGCCCTCGGGGACGACGTCGGGGACCACGCGGGCGAGCAGCTGGTGCAGCGCCACGCGGTCACCGGCCCGCACGGAGAGCTCGGCGGTGCCGGCGGTGGGGGCGGTCAGGCGGTGCTCCATCTTCATGGCTTCGACCACCACCACGGTCTGCCCCTCGGCGACCCGGTCCCCGGTGGCGGCCGGGACGGCGACCACGGTGCCGGGCATGGGCGAGTGCAGCTCCGGGGCGGCGGGCCCGGCCGTGCGCTCGAGGGCGGCCAGCGACCGCTCGAGCCGGGCCTCGCGGGTCAGCACCCGGAGCTCGTAGGCGCAGCCGTCCTCGCCCACCCAGACGCTGTCCGCGCCCGCGGCCACGTGGATCACCCGGGCCGTCCCGCCGCTCTCGAGCAGGTGCGCGGCCGGGCGGCCCGGCAGCGGGGTCAGGCGCACGGCGGGGTCCACGGCGGTCCGCCGGGGCTCCTCGAGCCCGTGGGCCAGCACCACCGTGGGCCGGGCGCGGCCGGCGGCCCGCCAGCCGTCCGGGCGGGACCAGGGGCCCGTGTCCCCGGCGGGGCGCGGGTCGGCGGGCCGGTGCCGGGCGAGGTGGGCGGCCGCGGCGGCGAAGTGGCTCTCGTCGGGTGCCGTGAACTCCAGCTCCGGCAGGCGCCGCTCGATGAGGGTCGTGTCCATGACCCCGGCGCGCACCCCGGGATCGGCCAGCAGGGCGCGCAGGTACTCGGTGTTGGTGCCCACCCCGAGCACCACGGTGTCCGCCAGGGCCAGGTCGAGCCGGTCGAGGGCCTGGGCCCGGTCGGCGCCCCAGGCGACGACCTTGGCGAGCAGCGGGTCGTAGTCCGAGCCCACGGTCAGCCCCGGTGCCAGCGCGGAGTCCACGCGGATCCCCGGGCCGGAGGCCTCCTCCAGGGCCAGCACGGTGCCGGCGGTGGGCAGGAAGCCGCGGGCGGGGTCCTCGGCGTAGAGCCGGGCCTCGACCGCGTGGCCGGTGAGCACCACGTCCTCCTGCGCCAGGTCCAGCGGCTCCCCCGCGGCGACGCGGATCTGCTGCGCCACGAGGTCCGTGCCGGTGACCAGCTCGGTGACGGGGTGCTCCACCTGCAGGCGGGTGTTCATCTCCATGAAGTAGAAGGTCCCGGGCTGCGCGGCGGGCACCAGGAACTCCACGGTGCCCGCACCGGTGTAGCCCACGGAGCGGGCCACCCGGCAGGCGGCCTGCCCGATCCGCTCCCGGGTGGCGGGGTCCAGCAGCGGCGAGGGCGCCTCCTCGATGACCTTCTGGTGCCGCCGCTGCAGGGAGCACTCCCGCTCCCCCAGGTGGACCACGGCCCCGTGGGCGTCGGCGAGGACCTGCACCTCGATGTGCCGGGGGGACTCGACGAGCTGCTCGAGGAGCAGGGTGTCGTCGCCGAAGGCGGCCGCGGCCACCCGGCGGGCCGTGGCCAGGGCCTCCGGCAGCTCGTCCGGGGCCGCCACCACGTGCATGCCCTTGCCGCCGCCCCCGGCCGAGGGCTTGATCAGGATCGGGTACGTCATCCCGGCGGCCGCGGCCGCCAGGGCGTCGTCGTCGAGACCGGGCTCGGAGACCCCGGGGACCGTGGGCACCCCGGCGGCGGACACGTGCCGCTTGGCGCGGATCTTGTCGCCCATCGTCTCGAGGGCCTCCACGCCGGGGCCGATGAACACGATCCCCGCGTCCGCGCACGCCCGGGCGAAGGCGGCGTTCTCGGACAGGAACCCGTAGCCGGGGTGGATCGCCTGCGCGCCGGTGGCCCGCGCCGCCCCGAGCACGGCGTCGATGCGCAGATAGCTCTCGGCCGGGGCCGCCGGGCCCACGCACACGGCCGTGTCGGCCTCCCGCACGTGCACCGCGTCCCGGTCGGCCTCGCTGTAGACCGCGACCGAGCGGATCCCCAGCGCCCGGAGCGTGCGCAGGACCCGGCGGGCGATCTCCCCGCGGTTGGCCACGAGGACGACGTCGAAGCGGCGCGGCGGCGTGCCGGCGGTCACGGGGATCACATCCTGAAGAGGCCGAAGGCCGGCTCGGGCAGCGGGGTCCGGGAGCAGACCTCGAGGGCCAGCCCGAGCACCTCCCGGGTGTCGGTGGGGGCGATCACGCCGTCGTCCCAGAGCCGGGCGGTGGAGTACCAGGGGCTGCCCTGGGCCTCGTACCGGGCCCGGACGGGCGCCATGAACGCCTCGCGCTCGGCCGGGTCCCACTCCTGTCCGCGGGCGGCCAGCTGGTCGGCCTTCACGGTGGCCAGCACCGAGGCGGCCTGGGCCCCGCCCATCACCGAGATCCGCGCCTGGGGCCAGAGGAACAGGAAGCGCGGGGAGTAGGCCCGCCCGCACATGGAGTAGTTGCCGGCCCCGAAGGAGCCGCCGATCACCACGGTGAGCTTGGGCACCCGGGTGGTGGCCACGGCCGTGACCATCTTGGCGCCGTGCTTGGCGATGCCGCCGGCCTCGTAGTCGCGGCCCACCATGAAGCCGGTGATGTTCTGCAGGAACAGCAGGGGGATCCCGCGCTGGTCGCACAGCTCGACGAAGTGGGCGCCCTTCAGCGCCGACTCCGCGAAGAGCACCCCGTTGTTGGCCACGATGCCCACCGGGTGGCCGTGGACGTGGGCGAAGCCGGTGACCAGCGTGGTGCCGTACTCGGCCTTGAACTCGGCGAAGCGGCTGCCGTCCACGAGCCGGGCGATGACCTCGTGCACGTCGTAGCCGGAGTTGGGGTCGACCGGCACCGCCCCGGGGAGCTCGTCCTCGGCCACGGCCGGGGGCGCGGGCTCCCTCACCGGCCAGGCCCGCGGGCCCGGCGGCGGCAGGGTCGCCACGATGTCCCGGACGATCTGCAGGGCGTGGGCGTCGTTCTCGGCGAGGTGGTCGACCACCCCGGACGTCCGGGCGTGCAGCTCTCCGCCGCCGAGCTCCTCGGCGGTGACCTCCTCGCCGGTGGCGGCCTTCACCAGCGGCGGGCCGCCCAGGAAGATCGTGCCCTGCCCGCGCACGATGACGGTCTCGTCGCTCATCGCCGGGACGTAGGCCCCGCCAGCGGTGCAGGAGCCGAGCACGGCCGCGATCTGCGCGATGCCCGCCGCCGAGAGGTGGGCCTGGTTGAAGAAGATCCGCCCGAAGTGCTCCCGGTCCGGGAAGACCTCGTCCTGCAGCGGCAGGTACGCCCCGCCCGAGTCGACGAGGTAGACGCAGGGCAGCCGGTTCTCCAGGGCGATCTCCTGGGCGCGCAGGTGCTTCTTGACCGTCACGGGGTAGTAGGTGCCGCCCTTGACCGTGGCGTCGTTGCACACGACCATCACCTGCCGGCCGTGGACCAGGCCGATCCCGGCGATCAGGCCGGCCCCCGGGCACTCGTCGTCGTACATCCCCTCCGCGGCCAGGGCGCCGAGCTCCAGGAACGGGCTGCCCTCGTCCAGCAGGTGATCCACCCGCTCGCGCGGCAGCAGCTTGCCGCGCGCCACGTGCCGCCGCCGGGAGGCCTCGGGCCCGCCCTGCGCCGCCCGCTCCAGGCGCCGGGTCAGCTCCTCGGCGAGCCCCTGCTGGGCGGCCGCGTTGGCGGCGAACTCCGCGCCGCCCGGATCGACCTGGGTGCTCAGCACGCGCATGGGTTCCCTCCGCTCCGGGCCGGCCGTCCGGGGATGCCATTTCGGTTAATCACGACTAACTTGGGGTTCAGGTTAGTGGTGGCTCACTAGAATGTCCAGGAATCCGACCCCGAGAGCAGGACCCGTGACCCAGACCCAGCGCGGCCCCGGCCCGCCCACCACCGTGCGCGGGCAGGCCAAGGCCCGGCGGCGCCAGGACCTCCTGGCCGCCTCCGCCACGCTCTTCGC
This sequence comes from Kocuria sp. CCUG 69068, assembly GCF_020833785.1. Classification (NCBI taxonomy): domain Bacteria; kingdom Bacillati; phylum Actinomycetota; class Actinomycetes; order Micrococcales; family Micrococcaceae; genus Kocuria; species Kocuria sp. CCUG 69068. The sequence goes on along the minus strand of NZ_PDDL01000117.1, from coordinate 2,731 downwards.
CGAGCGCGGCTTCGCCGGCGTCTCGATCGACGACATCGGCGCCGCCGCGGGGGTCAGCGGGCCCGCGGTCTACCGGCACTTCCCGCGCAAGCAGGCGGTCCTGGGCGCGATCCTGCTCGAGGTCAGCCACGACCTGCTCGACCGGGGCCGCGAGGTGGTGGCCCGCTCCCCCGATCCGGCCCGGCGGCTGCGGGCGCTGATCTCCTTCCAGGTGGAGTTCGCGCTGCACCGTCCCGCCGTGATCGTGGTGCAGGACCGGGAGCTGCCGAACCTGACCGAGGAGGACCGCCGCGCGGTCCGCGTCCTGCAGCGCGGCTACGTGACGCTGTGGGTGGACGCCCTGCAGGAGCTGGCCCCGGCGCGCGACGTCGCGGAGCTCACCCTGCGCGCCCAGGCCGCCTTCGGGCTCATCAACTCGACCCCCCACTCCCTGCGGACGGCCCACCGGCTGCGCGCCCCGCAGGACGCGGGGCGGCTCGACGCGGCCCGGGCCGCCCTCGAGGAGATGACCTGGGCCGCGCTGCGCACCGCGTTCGCCCCGACCCCCACCAGCACAGGAGGCACCCCGTGACCGAGACCCCGGCGTTCTACGAGGAGGAGCACGAGGAGTTCCGCGAGGTGGCCCGCGAGTTCACGACCCGCGAGGTGGCCCCGCACTACGCCGCGTGGGACGCCCAGCACATGATGCCCCGCAGCCTGTGGACGGCCGCCGGCGGGGCCGGCCTGCTCGGCCTCGCCCTGCCCGAGGAGTTCGGCGGCATGGGCCTGACGGACTACCGGTTCCGCGCCGTGCTCGACGAGGAGCTGGTCCGCCAGGGCGCCCTCGGCGTGGCCCTGGCCCTGCACCTGCACGACGACTGGGTGCTGCCCCACCTGCTCGCCCACGGCACCGACGAGCAGAAGCGGCGGTGGCTGCCGCGCATGCTCACGGGGGAGCTCGTCACCTCCGTGGCCTGGACCGAGCCGGGCGCGGGCTCCGACCTGCGCGGGGTGCGCACCCGGGCCGTGCGCGACGGCGAGGAGTGGGTGCTCACCGGTCAGAAGACGTTCATCGGCAACGGGATCAGCGGGGACGCCGCCCTCGTCCTGGCGCGCACGGACGGGGAGACCGGGCGCGCCGGGGAGGACGCCCTCAGCCTGTTCCTGGTGCACAAGGCGGACTCCCCCGGCTACGGGACGGGCAAGCAGCTCGACAAGATGGGGGTCAGGGCCTCGGACACCGCCGAGCTGTTCTTCGAGGACGTCCGGGTTCCGGCGGTGAACCTCGTCGGCGCCGAGGGCGGCGGGCTGCGGCAGATCCAGCAGGTGCTGCCGCAGGGGCGGCTGGCGGTGGCCGTGGCCGCGAGCGCCGTCGCCCGCTCGACCCTGGCGGACACCCTCCGGTACACCGGCGAGCGCACGGCCTTCGGCTCCCGGGTGCTGGACTTCCAGCACACCCGGTTCGAGCTCGCGGAGCTGACGGTCGAGGTGGAGGTCGTCGAGGCCTACGTGCAGCGGGCGGTGCACGCGTTCAACGCGGGGACCCTCGACGTGGTGGGGGCGTCCAAGGCCAAGTACTGGGCCGGCGAGCGGGCGCGCTCCGTCACCGACCGGTGCCTCCAGCTGCACGGCGGCTACGGGTACATCCTCGACTACCCGGTGGCGCAGGCCTATCTCGCGGCCCGGCTGCTGACGATCTTCGGGGGCACCAGCGAGATCCTGCGGGAGACCATCGGGCGGGCCGTGGCCGACGAGGCGTGAGGAGCGCCCCGGTCAGCGCACCTCCAGGGACGCCCGCCCGGCCCGGCGGGCCGCCGGTGCCGCGCCGAGCCGCTGGGACACCTCCCGGGCCGCCGCCACGGTGGCGGCCGCGAGCAGCTCGGCCTGTTCCGGCGTGACCCGGTAGCGGGGCGCGGCGACCATGACGGCCGCCACCAGCTGGTCCCGGTGGTCGCGGACGGCGGCGGCGACCCCGACCTCCTCCACGGAGGTCTTGCCGTAGTTGAGGGCCACCCCGTCCTCGGCGACCTGCCGCAGGGACTCCAGGTAGAGCTCGATGCCCGCCTCGGTGGGATCGGGCAGCTCGACGATCCCGGACAGCAGCAGCGCCCGGACCCGCTCCGGCGGCTGCTCGGCGAGGAAGATCTGCACCGAGGCGCTCAGGGCCGTGTCGTACCGGGTGCCCAGCGGGGTGGTGTGCTTGATCTGCCGCGGGCTGGGGATCTGCTCCACGCACACGGCCTGGTCGCCGTTCCAGACCAGCAGCGCGCTGGTCTCCTGGGTCTGCTCGGTCAGCTCGAGCAGCACGGGGTACGCCACCCGCCGCTCGTCCAGTTCCGCGAGCAGCGGGCCGGCCACGGAGATCAGGCCGAGCCCCAGGCGGTAGCGCCGCGTCTGCGGGTCCCGCTCCACCACGTCCTCCCGCTCCAGGGTGGTCAGGAGCCGGGAGACGGTGCTCTTGTGCAGGCCCACGCGCGCCGCGATCTCGGTCACCCCGAGCGTGGGCTCGGCCGCGGAGAAGCACCGCAGCACCCGCAGGGCGTGGGAGACGACGGACGCCGCGCGGGCTTCGCTCGAGGAGGCGCTGGCCGGTGATTCAGTCATAGGACTCTCCATTCTCCTGCACGGGGGCGGGTCCGCCGTGCACGGCCGTCCCGGCGGCGGGGCCGTGTGTCGCGGCCCCGCCGCCCGGAGGCCGTGCGCCGGCGCTCGCACCGCGGGACGGTGGGCACGCCGCGACCGTGGTCAGGGC
>NZ_PDDL01000116.1:0-10488 GCF_020833785.1 Kocuria sp. CCUG 69068 | reverse complement strand
GGCTTCCGCAGGTCCCGGTACCAGGGGCTGTCCACCCCGGCGGAGGCCGCGGTGCCGGCCGCGGCGGCCGCCCCCGTCTGCGCGCTGGTCTTGAGCAGGTTCGTCCAGAACATGGGTCAGTCCTTCGTCTCGGTGGTGTCCGGGTCCTCGGCGGCGTGCCGCCTCCCGACGGCGTCCCGGGGGCCGGTGCGGTCCGGTGGGCCGGCGGCGTCCCCGTCCGGACGGGTGCCGCCGGAGGCGTCCGCCCGCTGCCGGGCCCAGGTGCCCAGGATCCCGGCGACCACCGCCCCGGCGTGGCCGGCGGCCATGTCGCCCATGGTGTCCAGGTAGCCCACGTTCACCTGGGGGTCCACGAGGTAGTAGCCGGCGAACTCGAGGTACTCCCACACGAGGGCCAGTGCCGCGCCCAGGGAGCTGACCAGGACCACGTGGGAGACCGGGCCGGGGGACGAGAGCCGGGACCAGCGCTCGAGGGCGTGGAACGTCAGCTCGGCCAGCACCGCGGTGGCCGCGAAGTGGACGACCAGGTCCCAGTGGTCGTACCTCTCGTAGAGCAGGAACACGGAGCTCCAGGCCGCGACCAGCAGCGTCAGGTCCGTGGTGATCTCCAGGGCCGCGGGCAGCCGGGCCCGCCACGTGATGGTGATGGCCAGGCACACGAGCATCATCACGGAGGCGCCCACGGCGTCGAAGAACAGTGCGGTGAGCAGCACGGAGAGCGGGCCGAGCCACCGCACCGCCAGGGCGAGCCGGCTCATGCGCGGCCCCCCGGCAGCCGGTGCCCCAGGCGCGCCTGCCACCGCTCCCACGGGCGCTCGTCGGCCCAGTTGAGCCGGATCGTCCGGAAGGCGCGCGCCAGCCGGCGGACGGCGGGGCGCCCGCCCCGCAGCGCCCGCGGGGACATGCCCACGGACAGGCCGGGCCGGAAGAGGATCCGGTGCGCCGGGTCCAGCCGGAAGCTGAGGTCGAAGTCGTCGTGCAGCTCCGGGTCGTGCCGGTGGACGCCGTCCCGGACCTCGAGCCACCAGGAGCGGCGCATCGCCATGTTGGTGCCGAACAGGGGAGGGTGGGCCAGCGCGGCGGCCGTGCTGAGCACGTACAGGCCGATGTAGAGCGCGGAGAGCAGCCGGTCGAGGCCGGGCGGCAGGCCGTGGAAGCGGCCCGGGCCGGCCACGGCGACCACGTCCGGGCGGGACGCGAGGGCCGCGAGCAGCCCGGCGATCCACTCCGGGCCGGGGACGGTGTCCGCGTCGCAGCGCACCACCACCTCCCCCCGGGCGGCGTCGTAGCCGGCGGCCGCGGCGGGCGGGATGCCCGGCGCGGGCTCGAACACCACGCGGGCCCCGGCGGCGCGGGCCACGTCCGCGGTGCCGTCGATCGAGGCGTTGTCCACCACCACGACCTCGTCCGGCGGCCGGGTCTGCGCGGCGAGCAGCCGCAGGCAGCGCGCGAGGTGCACGGCGTCGTCCCGGGCCGGCACGACCACGGACACCGTGGGGGCACCGGGCGCCCCCGGGGGCGGGAGGTCCGGTCCGGTCGGGTCTCTGCTCTCCGTCATGGCCCCATTCTCTCGCGCCCGCGCCCTAGAATCGGCACATGCAGTCCGACGAGGGCACGATCAGCACGTCCGGCGCCGCGGCGCCGGGCGGCAGCGCGCACCGGGGGCGGCGCGGATTCGACGTGCTCTTCCTGCTGCAGCAGTTCAGCACCGAGGCCGAGCGGTACGCGGACCAGGTCCGCCGCCGCTTCGGGCTGGCGCACAAGGACGTCCACGCCCTCAACGAGGTCATGCAGGCCAACCGCGCCGGCCGCCCGATCCGCGCCGGGGACATCGCCCGCCGGCTCGTGCTCAGCGGCTCGGCGACCACCACGGTGATCAAGCGCCTGGTCGCCGCGGGGCACCTGGTGCGCGCGGTCGACCCCCGCGACCGGCGGGAGGTCAGCCTGCAGGCCACCGAGCACGCCTACCGCTCCGGCCGCCAGATGTTCTCGGCCATGGGCGAGGAGGTCCTGGCGGTGCTCGACGACTGCACCGACGAGGAGATCGACGTCCTGCGGCGGCGCCTGCCCGAGCTCACCGAGGCGGTCCGCCGGGCCGGCCACCGGGCGGGGGAGGGCGCGCCCGAGGACGGGGCGGCGACCGGGGGGAACCCGCCCGCGGCGGCTCCGGAGGGTTCTGGGGCGGCTCCGCGCACGGCGTGACACGGACAATTGATTCGATTTTCGAAGGACTGTGGTGGAATGGGGGAATGGTGACGGTCTTCTCGCGCGAATCGGCCTTCTCGAGCGCTCGTCCGGGCACCGGGACGCGGACCGGGCACGGTGGGGGGCGAGAGCCTGCCCGGGTGCCCGTCCTGGAGGAGTTCCTCGCCGAGGCCACCGGCCGCGCCGAGGCCGTGGACCCCGGCTTCGCCCGGCTGTGGGGCGAGGTCGCTCGGCTCAGCTCCGGCGGCAAGCAGATCCGTCCGCACCTCGTGCGGCTCACGGCCGGCGCCTATCCCGCGCCCGAGCCGGACCCCGTGGTCGAGTCCGTCGGGGCGGCGTTCGAGCTGCTGCACACCGCCCTCATCGTGCACGACGACGTCATCGACCAGGACGAGCTGCGCCGGCACCAGCCCACCATCAACGCCGCCGCGGCCTCCCGGGCGTTCGCGTCCGGCTCCGGGCCGGACCAGGCGCGCCAGTACGGCGCGAGCGTGGGCGTCATCGCCGGGGACCTCGCCCTGGCCGGCGCGTACCGGCTCGTGGCCCGCTCCGGGCTCTCGCCCGAGCGGCTGCCCCGGGTCCTCGACCTGCTCGACGCCGCCCTGTTCTCCTCGGCCGCGGGCGAGCTGCTCGACGTCGACCACACCCTGCCCGGGGCCCGTCCCGGCCGCGAGCAGATCCTCGCGGCCACGTGCCTGAAGACCGCGGTCTACTCCTTCGAGACCCCCCTGCAGGCCGGGGGAGTGCTCGGCGGGGCCCCCGACCGGGACGTGGAGGTGCTCGGGCGCCTCGGCCGCACCGTGGGCACCGCCTACCAGCTCGTGGACGACCTGCTCGGCGTCTTCGGCGACCCGGAGGCCACGGGCAAGTCCGCGGTCAGCGACCTGCGGGAGGGCAAGCGGACCATGCTCGTGGCCGCAGCCCAGCGCACGCCCGCCGGCGAGGAGCTCGACGCGATCCTGGGCCGCCACGAGATCAGCAGCGAGCACGCCCTGCGCGCCCGCGACCTGCTCGAGCAGTGCGGGGCGCGGCAGGAGGTCGAGGACATGGTCGCCGGGTGCGCGGCCGAGGCCCGTGCCCTGCTCGACGCCGCGGGCCTGCCCGCCGCCCTCGAGGAGGACCTGCGCCGCATCGTGGCCGGGGCCACGGAGCGCATCCGGTGACCGCCGCCCAGCACACCGGGTCACCGGCCGAGGCCGCCGCCCGGTACGACGACACCGCCCAGCAGGCCGCCGCGACCGTCATCCGCCGCTACTCCACGTCCTTCGGCCTCGCCTGCCGGCTGCTGGGCCCGGAGATCCGCCCGCACGTCTACGCCGTCTACGCCCTGGTGCGGATCGCCGACGAGATCGTCGACGGCGCCAGCGCCGGCGCCGGCGTCCCGCCCCGGGGCTCGCGGGAGCTGCTGGACGGCCTCGAGGACGAGACGTACGCGGCGATCGGGCGCGGCTTCAGCAGCAACCTCGTGGTGCACGCCTTCGCCCGCACCGCGCGCCACGCGGGGATCGGCCCCGACCTCGTGCGCCCGTTCTTCGCGTCCATGCGCGCCGACCTCAGCGAGGACCGGCACAGCGCCGCCTCCCTCGACGAGTACGTGTACGGCTCGGCCGAGGTCGTGGGGCTGATGTGCCTGCAGGTCTTCCTGGCCGGCCGCACCGTGCCCGAGCGGCGCCGCGCGCAGCTCGTGGCGGGGGCCCGCCGCCTGGGCGCGGCGTTCCAGAAGGTCAACTTCCTGCGCGACCTGGCCGAGGACTACGGGGAGCTCGGCCGCGTGTACTTCCCCGGCGTGGAGCCGGGGGAGTTCTCCGAGACCGAGAAGAACCGCCTCCTCGACGACATCGACGCCGACCTCGCGGCCGCCCGCGCGGTCGTCGACGACCTCCCCGGGTCCTCCCGCGCCGCCGTCCTCGCCGCCCACGACCTGTTCCGGGAGCTGTCCGTGCGGATCCGCGCCACCCCTGCCCGGGAGCTGCTGAGCTCCCGCATCCGCGTGCCGAACCCCCGCAAGGCCGCGCTCGCCGCGGCCGCCGTGGTCAGGGCGCGCACCCGCCGCCGCCCCACCGGGCCCCGGGGGCGGCACGCCGTGGTGGTGGGGGCCGGGATCGCCGGGCTCGCCGCCGCGGGCCTGCTCGCGAAGGACGGCTGGGACGTGACCGTCCTGGAGCGCGGGAGCACGACGGGCGGGCGCGCCGGACGGCTCGAGCGGGACGGCTTCCGCTTCGACACCGGGCCCTCCTGGTACCTCATGCCGGAGGTCTTCGACCACTTCTTCCGGCTCATGGGCTCCAGCGCCGCCCAGGAGCTCGAGCTGCTCCGCCTGGACCCCGCCTACCGGGTCTGGGGCGAGCGCTACGAGCAGCCCATCGACATCCGCTCGGACCTCGAGGACACCGTGGCGCTGTTCGAGTCCGTGGAGCCCGGGGCGGGCGAGCGGATCCGGGCGTACCTGGCCTCCGCGAAGCGGACCTACCAGCTGGCCGTCGACCACTTCCTCTACACCTCCTACGCCTCGTTCACGCCGCTGCTCACCCGGCCGGTCGTGCGGGGCCTGCCCGAGCTCGCCCGGCACCTCACCGGCTCGCTGCACGACTTCGCCGCCGGCACCGTGCAGGACACGCGGCTGCGTCAGGTGCTCGGCTACCCGGCCGTCTTCCTGGCCAGCGCGCCCCGGATGACGCCGTCGCTGTACCACCTCATGAGCCACATGGACCTCACGGACTCCGTCCAGTACCCGCAGGGCGGGTTCCGCCGGGTCGTCGAGGCCGTCGAGCGGCTCGCCGTCGCCCACGGGGCACGGATCCGGACGGGCGCGGACGTGGTGCGGATCAGCACCTCCCCGGCCGCCGACGGCCCCGTCCGGGCCACCGGCGTCGTGTGGCGGGACGCGGACGGGGCGGAGCACGAGCTGGCGGCGGACGTCGTCGTCTCGGCCGCGGACCTGCACCACACCGAGACCGCGCTGCTCCCGCGCGAGCTGCAGAGCTACCCGCAGCGGTACTGGGACCGGCGCCAGACCGGCCCCGGCGCGGTGCTCGTGATGCTCGGGGTCCGCGGGGAGCTGCCCGAGCTCCCGCACCACAGCCTGTTCTTCAGCGAGGACTGGGACACGAACTTCCGGGCGATCTTCGAGGAGCCCACGAGCGTCCCGGACCCCGCGTCCGTCTACGTCTGCAAGCCCTCGGCGACCGACCCCGGCGTGGCCCCGGACGGGCACGAGAACCTCTTCGTGCTGATCCCGGTCCCCGCCGACCCCGCGCTGGGCGCGGGCGGACCGGACGGCACCGGCTCCCCGCGGGTCGAGGCCGTCGCGGACCGGGTGATCGACCAGGTCGCGGCGTGGGCCGGTGTGCCGGACCTGCGGGAGCGCGTGGTGGTGCGCCACACCGTGGGCCCCGAGGACTTCCGGCGGGACTTCAACTCCTGGCGCGGCAACGTGCTCGGTCCCGCCCACGTGCTCAAGCAGTCCGCGTTCTTCCGGGGCGCCAACCGCAGCCGGAAGGTCGCCGGCCTGCACTACTGCGGGGCCTCGACGATCCCCGGCATCGGCCTGCCGATGTGCCTGATCAGCGCGGAGATCCTGCTCAAGGACCTGCGCGGGGACACCTCCACCGGACCGCTGGCAGAACCCCTGGTGCCGCGCGGATGAGCTTCGTGTACCTCGGCTTCCTGCTCCTCAGCCTGGCCGGGATGGTGCTCCTCGACGTGCGGGAGCGGCTGTTCTTCGCCCAGGACCCCCGCCGGGCGGCCCTCGTACTGCTCGCGGGCCTGGTGTTCTTCCTCGCCTGGGACGTCGCCGGGATCAGCCTCGGGATCTTCCTGCACAGCCGCAGCGCGTGGGCGACCGGCTGGATGGTCGCCCCGCAGATCCCCGTCGAGGAGGTCGTGTTCCTCGTGTTCCTCTGCTACCTGACGATGAACCTCGTCCGGCTCACGGAGAAGGCGCTGGCGCGCCGCTCCGCCGCGGCCGGTCCGGCCCGCGGAGGAGCGGACGCCCCGTGACCTACGCCCTCGTGATCCCCGTCTTCCTCGCGCTCGCCCTGACCCCGGCCACCCTGCTGGTCCGCCGGCCCTCCCCGGCTCCGCCGCGGCGCCGGGCCCTGGCCGTGCTCGGGATCTCCTTCGCCGTGCTCGCGCTGCTGACGGTCGTGTTCGACAACCTCATGATCGCCGCCGGGTTCTTCGACTACGGGGCCGGGCACATCACGGAGCTGCGGATCGGCCTCGTGCCGGTCGAGGACTTCGCGTACCCGCTCGCCGCGCTGCTGCTGCTGCCCTCGCTGTGGTGGGGGCTGGCCGAGCGCGGCCGGCTCACCGCCACCGTGCGCACCCTCGTGGCCACCTCCCGGCCGGTCTCCTGGGTCAACACCGCCTACCCCTTCGCGGCGGCCTACGTCCTGACCACGGGCCGGGTGGACCTGCCCCTGGTGGTGGGGACGCTGTTCTTCCTCTTCCCGTACAACCTCCTGATGTACGGCATCAACGACGTCTTCGACTACGAGTCCGACCTCCGCAACCCCCGCAAGGGCGGTGTCGAGGGCGCGCTCGTGGACCGCTCGGAGCACCGGTCGGTCCTCGTGGGCTCGGTGCTGACGGCGCTGCCGTTCCTGGCGTACCTGTTCCTGGCGGGCGGGGCCGCCGCGGCGGGGGTGCTCGGGGTCAGCCTGTTCGCGGTGGCGGCCTACAGCCTGAAGGGGCTGCGCTTCAAGGAGGTCCCGTTCCTGGACTCGGCGACCTCCGCCACCCACTTCGTGTCCCCGGCGGTCTACGGCCTCGTGCTCGCCGGCGCGGACTGGTCGGGGGGACTCGTGGCCCTGTGCGCCGGGTTCTTCCTGTGGTCGATGGCCTCGCAGGCGTTCGGGGCCGTGCAGGACGTCCAGGCGGACCGGGAGGGCGGGCTGCGCTCGATCGCCACCGTCCTGGGCGCCCGCCCCACGGTGTGGGCCGCCGCGGCCCTCTACCTCGCCGCCGGGGTGCTCCTGCTGCTCGCCCCCTGGCCCGGGCCGGTCGGGTCCCTCCTGGTGCTGCCCTATCTCGCCAACCTCGTGCCGTTCCTGACCATCACGGACGCCGGCTGCGAGCGTGCCAACCGGGGCTGGCGGCGGTTCCTGTGGCTGAACTACCTCACCGGGTTCCTCGCGACGCTGCTGCTGCTCTGGGCGTGGGAGCTCGCCCGCTGACCGGCCGCCCGGCCCGGGGCGGGGACCTGCCGGGGGCTCCGGCCCTACCCGAGGCGCTTCAGCAGCTTGTCGGTCGAGATCATGGCGCCGCCCAGCACCGCGGGCAGCCCGCCGCCCGGGTGCACGGAGGCGCCCACCCGCCACAGCCACGGCCGCAGCGGACTCGTGTGGGCCGGGGCGTGGAACGGGCCGCTGCGCCACGCGGGACGCACGGCGCCGTAGAGCGCCCCTCCTGCCGAGCCGTGCGCGGCGAAGTACGCGGGGTCCAGGATCTCCGCGCTCCGGAAGCGGTCCGTGATCGGCCCGGGCAGCCCGAGCACCCGCGCCGTGCGCTCGAGCTCGCGCGCGACGAACGGGTCCTCGAGGGTGTAGGACTTCCCGTTGGCCGGCGCGGTCAGCAGCAGGGCGAGCGTGGCCGCGCTGTTGGGGTGGCCCGCGTGCGCCGGATAGTGGTTGGCGAAGGCCATGGTCTGCTCGGGCTCGGTCCCGGCCTCCAGGTCGGCGTAGAGGTCGGCGGGCCGGTCGGGCATGATCACCCCGTGCCGGGGCGTCCCCTCGGGCAGCTCGTGGTCGAGCACGGCGTAGACCGCGATCGCCGAGCAGCTGAGCCGGCGCGGGGCCCGGGGCGCGCGCCCGGCGAGCAGCCCGTCCAGCCGGTGGGCGTCGAGCCCGCTGACGACGGCGTCGGCCGGGTACGCGCCCCGGGCGGTCAGGACGCGCCGGCGGGCGACGGAGGTCACCGGCTCCCCGGTGCGGAGCTCGACCCCGGCGTCCACGGCGAGGCGCCGGAGCGCCTCGACGAGCTCGTAGACCCCACCCCGGGGGATCCAGACGCCGTCGCGCGCCATGACGGCGGGCATGCTCGCGTACAGGGCCGGGGTCCGTGCCGGGCCGACACCGGCGTTGAGGGTGTGGATGGCGATGACCTCGCGCAGGCCCTCCGGCATCCAGGTGAGGCTGTCGAGGTAGTCGCGGGTCGTGAGCCGGCGCCCGTACAGCGTCCCGAGCCGGCCCAGCGCGGGATAGGCCGCCCGGTCCAGCACGTCGGTGGTCAGCAGCCGGGTGATGTCCGGGCCGAGCACGCCGTGCTCGGCCTCGAATCGGGTCCAGGCCGCGTGCCAGGGGTGCCCGGGCGGGACGGGCAGCTCGCACCGGGTGCCGCGGTAGTAGTACGTGCCGACCGCGGGCAGGCGCTCCAGCTCCAGCCCGGCGGTCTCCTCGGCCCTCGGCGCTCCGGCTCCCGCGGTGCCGGCGTCCCGCAGCCGGTCCAGGCGGCGGAGGAGCTCCTCCCACACCCCCGGGAAGGTGAAGAGGGACGGTCCGGTGTCCAGGCGCTGCCCCTCGGCCTCGAGCCGGCGGCTCTTGCCGCCGAGGTGGTCGGCGGCCTCGAGGAGGGTGACGCGGTGACCGGCGTGGCCGAGCAGCACGGCCGAGGTCAGCCCCCCGATCCCCCCGCCGACGACGACGACGCGGCTCACGGGTACAGCCCGAAGAACAGCGCCACCGTCAGCTGCACGCCGGCCACGGCGCCGGCGACGTAGGGGAACGCGATCGAGTACCGGTACAACCGGTGCCCGGTCCCCGGCCTCGGGTCCCGCAGGAGGGAGACCACGAGCCACCCGGCGATGAGCGCGTTGACCGCGGCCACCGGGAGGCTGACCAGCGCGAAGCCCAGCGTGGACACGGCCCACCAGCCGCCGCTCCACAGGGCCGTCCCGCGCGCGCCCAGCCGGACCGCCGTCGTCGTGATGGCCACCGCGCGGTCCTCCTCGATGTCCTGGACGGCGTCGAACGCGTGCTTGGCCACGCTCCAGGCCATCAGGCCGAGGGCCGCGGGCCACACGGGGGCCGTCCCGAGCGCGTGGGCGACGAAGACCAGCGGCAGCGCGTAGGCGGCGTTGCTCAGGGAGTCGAGGTATGCCCGGGCCTTGAAGCGCAGGGGAGGGGCCGAGTAGAACACGAAGACCAGGACGTACAGCGCGATCCAGCCCAGCGCGGCCGGGGGCAGGGTCACGGCGAACCAGACGACGAACGGCACATTGGTGACGAGCACCGCGGTCAGGATCGTGCGCACCTCCTCGGACCGGATGAGGGCTCCCTCGAGCGAGCCCTTGCGGGGGTTGAGGGCGTCGGTGTCCTGGTCGAAGACGTCGTTGACGCCGTAGATCAGCAGGTTGAAGGGGAGGGTGAGCCACAGCAGCAGCGGCAGCGCCTCCCACTGCCAGAGCGAGCCCGCCAGCCACATGCCCACCACGCCGGTGCCCAGGGCGTTGATCCAGAGCACCGGTCGCGAGATGTGCACGATCCGCTGGAGCGCGGGGGCGAATCCGGCCTGGGGCACGGCGGCGGACCTCCTCGGACGTCGGGTGACCCGGGGGTCCGGGTGCACCCCACACTACGTCGGTTCCGGGGCCGGTGCGGCGGCGGGCCCCGGCGGTCCCGGGGTGCTCCGCCGGTCCGTTCGTGCGCCGTCCCGCCGCGGGGCAGACTGTGGGGGTGCGCATGATGCTGCTGACCTCCGGAACCCGCGGCGACGTGGAGCCCTTCGCGGCCCTGGCCCGGCACGCCGCCGCACAGGGCCACCGGGTCCGGCTGGGGGTGCCGGAGAACTCCGGGGTGGACCTGGCCGGGATCGACACCGTCGGCCTGGACGTGGACTTCCACCGGCTGATGGACGCCCCCGGGGCCTCGCCGCGGGCGGCGGTGCACCACGTCCGCGCGGAGGTCCGCCCCGGGATGCGGCGGATGTTCTCCGCGGCGGTGCGCGAGACCCTGGCGTTCGACCCGGACCTGGTTCTGCACCACCCGCTGATCCTCAGCGCGCCGGCCGTGGCCGACGCCCTCGGCGTCCCCCGCGCGCTCGCCGAGTTCGTGCCCGTGGCGACGCCCACCCGGGAGTTCTCCGCACCGGGCGGGCCCACGGTCTCGAAGGACCTCGGGCGGTTCAACCGGGCGACCTACGCGGTGCCCCGCGGCGGCGCCCGGCTGTTCCGCCGGGACGTCGAGCACGCGTGCCGGCAGCTGCCCGGCGGCCGGGCGCCCCGGCACCCCGCACCCTCCCGCGCCACGCTGATGGGGATCAGCCCGCAGCTGCTGCCCCGGCCCG
>NZ_PDDL01000115.1:0-10566 GCF_020833785.1 Kocuria sp. CCUG 69068 | reverse complement strand
GCGACTCCTACCGGCTGAAGAACCGAGATCTCGGCCGCGTGCCCGCGGCCGGAACCCAAGAAGACGAGTGATCAGGGGGTCAACCTTCAGATGCCGGAAAGGGGTCAGTTTTCACTCGCCGTTGACAGGCGACCGGTCACTCGGGAGGGCCCTGCCCCTGAGAGCGAGGTCGAGCAACTGCGCAGAGAGAACGAGCGGTTACGAGCGGAGGTGGCGTACCTGGGAAAATTGCGGGCCTTGAGGTCACAGCAACGACGCTGAAAGTTCAAGCGGTCGATGATCTCAAGGCCCACCACCGGTTACCGCTGTTGCTGGAGCTGGAGCTGGCGAAGCTTCCCCGCTCCACGTTCTACGACCACCGCATCCGCCTCGCCCGACCGGACCGGCACGAGAAGCTCAAAGAAGCCATCCGCCAGGTCTTCACGCAGGCGCGAAGCGCCTATGGGCACCGACGCGTGCTGGCCATGCTGCTGCGGCAGGGATGGACGGTGTCGAAGAAGACCGTGCTGAAGCTCATGCGCGTACTCGGGCTGCAGAGCCCGGTACGACGCCGGCGCAGATATAACTCCTTCCGCGGCGAGGTCGGCACGACGGCCGAGAACCTCTTGAACCGCCAGTTCGAGACCGCGACCAAACACACCAAGTGGGCCACCGATGTCACCGAGTTCACCGTCGGCGCCGCCAAGATCTACGTCTCACCCATCCTCGATCTTCACGACAACCGGATCGTCTCGGTCATGGCAGGTCCCTCCCCGAGCGTCAAAATGGTCACCGACGGCCTACACACCGCCATCAACAGTCTTGGCCCGGACGAGCGACCCCTCGTCCACTCAGACCAGGGATTCCAATACCGGCACCCGCACTGGCAGGACACGATCCGTGACGCCGGACTGACCCAATCGATGTCTCGCAAAGGCACCTGCCTGGACAACGCCTCCATGGAAGGCTTCTTCAGCCACCTCAAAGAGGAATGGTTCCGGATCCAGCAACCGAGCACCATCGAGGACTTCCACACCGGGCTCGCCAGGTATCTCCAGTGGTGGAACAGCACCCGCATCCAACAAAAACTCGGCTACCTCAGCCCCGATGAATACCTCGCCCAAACCCCCGCACCCGCGTAACGTTCAATTAAGAGTCCAACATTCGGGGACCACTCCAAAAGGCCGTTGGTGTTCTCGTTGATACCGCGTTGCCAGGGCGAGTGTGGGTCGCAGAAGAAGATCTCGATCCCGGCGTCCACCCGCACCTGCTTCCAGTCGCGCATTTCCGTGCCTTGATCCCAGGTCAGCGACCGTCGCAGCGCCTCCGGCAGTGTCTTGATCTTCGCGGCCAGCCCGTCACGGACCTGTTCGTGTTTGTAACCCTCGGGCAGGTGAACAAGCATCGTGTAGTTGGTGGTGCGTTCCACCAGGGTTCCGATGGCGCTCTGATTGTTCTTGCCAATGATCAGGTCACCCTCCCAATGGCCCGGCACTGCGCGGTCCTTGGCCTCAGCGGGCCGGTCGCTGATGTTGATCATGTCCGGGACCCGGTTCTTGCGTTGCCCGGCCTTGCGGCAGGGCCGGCGCACAGCTCGTCCGGTGCGCAGGTATCGGGTCAGCTCCTGTTTCAGGGCCCCACGGGACTGCACGTAGAGGGACTGGTAGATCGTCTCGGTCGACACCCACATCTCCGGCTTGTCGGGGAATTCTCGTCGCAGGCGCCCAGCGATCTGCTCCGGCGAATACTTCTTGGCGAGGTCTCTCACGACGATCGCACGCACCTCGGGATGGGTGTGCAGCTTCGCTGGCTTCGGGCGCGCTGCTCTTTCATAGGCCAGCACGTGCGCTGTCGTGGCCCGATAGCCGCCTTGGGCGGTGGCGTTACGTCGCAGCTCTCGAGAAATCGTCGACGGTGATCGGCCGATCGCCGCCCCGATCTGCCGCAAAGACTGTCCCTGAACGCGCAACAGGGCGATCTCCTCCCGCTCGGCGAAGCTCAGGCACCGACCCTTGAGGTCGCGTCCGCGGCGTGGCCGCACCTCACCGGCCTCCTCCAGGACCCGGGCCCCGGTGCGCCGGCTTGTACGGATAGCTGCCACCGCCCCGGTGATGAACTCCCCGGCCTGCATCCGCTCCCAAAACACCTGGAGCAGATCCGGCCTGATCAAGATCGAGTACCCACCCACAACACCACCCCCCAACGCTCAGTGTTGCAACCACCGCAAGAACCCGGGGAACCCCTACTGCAACGTCAATCTCGTGGCCGGCAGCTCGGCCACACATGAAGCGCAGGGGACGGACTTCGTGTTCACCCCACAGCATCAGCTTGCTCAATCCTGAATTGGCGATCCCACCCAGAGCGCAGAACGCCGACTGGGCTACATCGACCGCAACACCGAGCTCATCAAGGGTCTCCTCATGATGGCCGGCCGATGGTCAGCTGCTGTCGGTGATGGTCGTAGTGCTGGGTGCCGTAGTGGTAGATCTCGGCCAGGCTCATCCACTCCCGGAAGTACGGGTCCCAGGACACGGGCATGTGCATCCCGCGGGCCAATGCGGCCGCGGGCTCGGCCTCCAGCTGGGCGTGCAGGACGTCGAGGGTACGGTCGAACCACCGGAGCAGCCGCGGACCGTGGATCACCCGGGCCGCCCCACGGTCGCTCTGGTAGTTGATGTGGTGGAAGGGCCGGGTCCCGGCCTCCAGCACCCGGGCGAAGGTGCGACTGACCGACCCGGGGAGACGACCCATCAGGCGCGCCAGCGGGATCAGACGGCGAACGATCAGGTAGCCGAAGAACATGTGGAACAGCAGCTGCCCGTTGGTCCAGCGGGTGCCGGACGAGGGCCGGCGCAGATCCGCTGGGGTCGCTGCTGCCACGAGGGCGTGGAAGTCGGCCCGCACGCGTTCGAGCTCGTCGTGGATCTCCTGACGGGTGGGCGATGTATCGCTGCTCATCGTGGTCATCCCCTCGTGCGCTGTGCTGGATCTGGAAGGGCGCGGGCTGGAGGAATCCGGCGCCGGGTCAGATGAGCTCGATGACGTCGGCGATCGAATCCCGGACCCGTCCGGGGCGGTACGGGTAGGTGGTGATGTCGGCGGCTCGGGTGGACCCGCTCAGCACCAGGATCGTCTCCAGCCCGGCTTCGATGCCCGCGACGACGTCGGTGTCCATCCGGTCACCGACCATCACCGTGGTCTCGGAGTGGGCCTCGATGCGGTTCATCGCACTGCGGAACATCATCGGGTTGGGCTTGCCGACGAAGTACGGAACGGCACCGGTGGCCCGAGTGATCAGGGCCGCGACCGCACCGGTCGCCGGCAGCGGCCCCTCGGCTGAGGGTCCGGTGGCGTCCGGGTTGGTCGCGATGAAGCGTGACCCGGACTCGATCAGCCGGATCGCCTTGGTGATGGCCTCGAAGGAGTACGTCCGGGTCTCCCCCAGGACCACGTAGTCGGGGCTGACATCGGTGAGGGTGTAGCCCACTTCGTACAGCGCGGTGGTCAGACCTGCCTCACCGACCACGTACGCCGAGCCACCGGGGACCTGGTCGGCGAGGAACCCGGCGGTGGCCAGCGCCGAGGTCCAGATCGACTCCTCGGGCACGGTCAGTCCGCTCTTGGCCAGCCGGGCCGCGAGGTCTCGGGGGGTGTAGATCGAGTTGTTGGTCAGCACCAGGAAACGGCGTTCCTGGTCGACGAGGCGCTGCAAGAAGTCAGCGGCGCCCGGAAGGGCCTCGCCCTCACGGACGAGCACCCCGTCCATGTCCGTCAACCAGCACTCCGGGCGGGAACGATCCATGACCACACCTCCTGAGATTCGTCATCAACTGTCGACGATGCTACTGCCGACACCTGATGCCCTCCCTGCGTCCCTCCCACGCCCTGTGCACGGTGACCGGCATCGTCCGTCATCGACGCCGAGGGCAACTGGCCTGTCGGATCGACCGGTGTCCGGCGGCGTGCAGATGCCGTGCTGTCAGCGCGTGCGGTATCCGGTGAGGACCAGGCGGCGGGTGAGGCCCGCGCCACGGGCCACGACGCGTTCGAGAGGTCCCTGTCCGAGGGCGCGGTGCCAGGCGGTGGCGAAAAGCGCGGCCACCCCGATCTGGAGGAAGAACCACAGGTAGGGCTGGTCGTAGTGCACCTCGGCGGACAGGGCCAGCAGATGAGCCGAGTACAGGGTGAGGGTCATGGTGCCCATCGCGCTCAACGGCAGCAACCAGCTCCCGAAGCGGCGGGTGAGCAGGAGGAAGCCCCCGAGCACGGCCGCCCCCGAGCCCAGGCCCATCGCCAGGGCCAGGGGCGTGTTGGTGTGCGGGCCGGCAATCGCCAGCCACCACCAGGTGGTGGTCGGCAGCACCGGGTCCGGGCCGAAGACGATGATGTCGTCGATCCCGTCCTCGGTCAGGGCCGGGGTGTGGGTCATGAGCTGGTCGTAGCCGCCGGCCTGGAGGATCAGCACCCAGTAGACCAGCCACGCCACCACGGCGACCCCGAGGCCGACCAGCAGCAGGCCGACCTGCACCTGGATGCCGGCCAGGTTCAGCCGCCCGATCCCCAGACCGACCAGCAAATAGGCCAGGTACGGCAGGGCCGGATAGGTGCCGGTCAGCAACAGGTGGGCGAGGGTGGCCCCGGGGGCGGCGGCCAGGTCGACGAAGCCGGGGTTGAGCGCCGCGGCGGCCGGCAGGGCCTCACGGGTGGCGTGCATGAGCACCGGGGCGGCCAGGGCGAACACCGCCGCCCAGCCGAAGAGGGCCTTGGCGGAGAGGCCCAGGAACGGGATGGCCAGGACGAAGAAGGCCCCGTAGTAGATCAGGATGTTGATCGCCGGGATCTCCTCGGCGGTGGCGCCCGGGATCAGCGGGTTGATCGCCAGGCCCAGGGCGGTGATCAACCCGGCCCGGACCAGGATCCCGGCCCGGGTGGCGGTCATCGCCCGGCCGGTGTGGGCGGTGCGTCCTCCGGAGGTGAAGGCCAGGCTCACCCCGGCCAACAGCGCGAACAGGGCTGCGGACCGTCCGGCGAAGAGCGTCCACTGGGCGGTGGGGGCGAAGGTCTCCGGGTCCCAGGCGGGCAGGATGTGGATGGAGACCATGCCGATCAGTGCCAGGCCGCGGGCGGCGTCGATCCCGACCAGCCGCCGCTTGCCACCGGCGGCGGCGGCAGCTTCCGTGGCGTCGTCGGAGGTTGTGCCTGCGGGAACTCCCGCACGGGTGGTTGCCCACGGTGTGGTCTCCGCGGAGACTGCTCCGGATGCGGAGGCCGGACGGCGGTCGGAATCGGTCATGACAGGTGTGGGCTCCCCCGGGCGATGTTTCGGTGAGCCCCCTGTCCACCGGCCCGGACCGGTGGGCCCAGGACGAACTCCACTGGATCAGCCACCGATATGTCCCAGTTATCAGAACTCTGTGTCGGGGCTGGGAATCGGTCGCTGACCAGGGCGGATCGAGCGGACAGTCCCCCGTCCCCGTCGGTCTTCCGGCGTCGGCGCAGGGGGTGGACAGACCGTCATGGACATTCCGCTCCGGCTGACGACTACCGCGCAGCGTCATCGTGGCGCACGGATGCGACCGCAAGGATGGGCGCCCCGGACACTTCGGGGTGACGCACGGCACCTGTTGTCCATCCGGTGGCCACCGGGAGGTCATCGACGCGTCGCAGACTGGGGTTGTGCCGGCACGGAGCCGGTGCCGGGACGGGGCCCGCCGGGTGAAGCCCGTCTGCGCCTTTCGCGGCTCTGGCACCGCTGTCACAGGGGGATCCGATTGGCGGCGCGTTGCTGCACGGTGCGGGGGCACCGCGAGCTTGTCGCACCGGCAGCCCTGTGCGGTGACGTTGCCGTGCTGAGACGAACGAGAAGCTGGTGGGCGGCCAGCACGGGGGGATGCCATGACCCAGCAGAAGACCGATCCACGGGGTCTGCGGACCGGGGTCCGCCTGTTCGTGTTCACGACCCCCACTGCAGTGGCGGTCCTGGCGGTGGCCACCGACACCCCGGCGGTCATGGTCCTGATCGCGGTTCCCGGGGCCGTGGTGGGTGGCGTGCTGTACCAGGAGCACCGGAGTGCCACCGACCAGCCCACTCCTGTCGTCCCGGTTCCGGGGCCACCCGATCGGCCCGGTCCCGGACAGTCGATCACGTCCGCCCCGGAGACACACCGAGGGACGACCGGAAAGGACAAGAGGTTCGGCGAGCAGGGGTGGCACGTGGGTGACCTGCGTCACCTTCTGTCCATCCCCCGGTCATCCGGAAGTCATCGCCGCGTCGCACACTGGGATGGTGCCGGCACGATGCCAGTGCCAGGACTGGGTCCATCGGGCGGAGCCCGCCTGCGCCCTTCGTGGTCCTGGACAGGCTGTCACGGGGAACCGGAGTGTGGTCGATCACCACAAGGTGCCGGCACACCACGACCACATCGGACCAGCGGCTCCGTGCACTGGAGCTGCCGCGCGACCCGGAACGAGACGTCGGGGGACGATCAGCACAGGGGGACACCATGACCGAGCAGGAGACGGATCTGCAGGACCCGCGGGTGCTGCACCGGGCCGCCGAGCACCTCACCGACCGCTGGGCCGGGGTCTTCTTCCCGGAGCTGGTCGAGCGCTGCGTAGCCGAGTGCCATACGGATCTGGCCCGGCAGGCGAGGATCCCGACGTATTTGGCCCCGATGGCCCTGCACGGTGCCGCCGACCGGCTGCGGGCCCTGGCCCGGGAGAACGAGGACCGGGGCCGGTCGGTGCGCCAGGTGCTGTTCGTGGACGACGACGACACCGGTCCGGCCGCCGTGGCCGCAGCCCTGCTGGCCGCACACGCCGGGGCGGCGGTGGTGACCCGCTCGGCCGGGATCAGCCCGGGCGCCGCCCGGGACCAGCACGCGGTGCGGCTGCTGGCCGAGCACGGGGTCGACCCGGCCACCGCAGCCCCGAAACCGCTCACCGACCCGATCCTGTCCGCCGCCGACTGGGTCATCGTCTTCGGCGACCAGCGACTCGGGCCGGTGGGCGAGGGCACCCACTGTCAGTACTGGCCGACACCTCCAGCCCTGGGTGCCGACCGGGACCCCGAGGCCATCGCCGAGCTCGAGACCCGGGTGCAGGCCCTGTGGTTGAAGATCACCGCCGGCACCGGCCCTGAACCCGCCCGAGGGCGGACATGAGCGAGCCCACCGACCCCGTTGTTCCTGCCGGGTCGGCCCAGCCCCTGGACGCCCATGTGCTGGCGCGCACCGCCGAGCACCTGGCGCAGCGTTACGCCGGGGTGTTCTCCGCCGATCTGGTGGAGCGGATGATCTTCGAGTCCTACGCGGCCCTGGCCCACGCCCGGGCCACCAGCACGGCCGACCCGGGGCATGCGGGGGTGCCGCAGGTGCTGTTCGTCGGCGAGCACGACACCGGACGCGCCCAGATCGCCGCGGCTCTGCTGGCCCACCACGCCGGCGACACGCTCACGGTCCGTTCGGCGGGTCTGCTGCCCGGAACGGCACTGGAACCGCACGTCGTCACGGTGCTGGCAGAGCGCGGCGTCAGCACCGAGGACCTGTACCCGAAACCGGTCACCGACGACGTGGTGGCCGCGGCGGACCGGGTCATCACCTTCGGCACCCTCGACGGGATCCCGGTCCCGGCCGGGGCCAACCACCAGGACTGGGACGTCGTGGACGTGCTCGAGGTCGGCCCGGCGGCGGTGGCTGCCGTCATCGACGAGCTCGACGACCGGATCCAGGCTCTCTACGAACAGATCCGCGCCCACCCACCGGTGCCATAGCGCGGCCACGGCTCCGCTCCGGCGGGAGGAGGCCTGCACCTGCACCGGTTCACCATCGTCGTTGTCGGTGGTGTTGAGCAACTCGACTGGGCCTTGCGGGCGATCCACCCCCAGCTGGGGTCTGCCTGCGGCCGGAGGCCGACATCTCTGTGGCCGCGGTGCGGTGTGAGCAACCGCACCCCATCAGCCGCGGTACAGGCCCCGGAACGGTCAGCGCAAGATGCTCGACACACTCAGCTACGACCTGCGCCTGCGCTGACCCCACCACCGGAGGCGTTGGTACCGAGAGGGCGCAGAGTGTCACCTTCGACCCCGGTTCCTTCTTCGGATCAGGGCCTGGAAGATAAACCACGGCGGCTCCTTGTCCGTCTGCGCACAGCGCCCTACGCATCGCGAATGACCGCCCCCAGTTGAGCCCCGCGCATGGACACGATCATGAGCGCACCTTTACTTCGCGTCCAGCACGGAGCAGACCCGTGCCGACCCCTGAGCCCCGCCCGGTCGAGGCGTTCCCGGCTGAGCTGGGGGCGCTGAGCATGACCGAGCTGCAAGTGCTGCACTCCTGCATGTGCCGCCAGCTCGACCAGTAATATCTCAACGAACCGCACGGGCCGCACCCCTGCACCACCGACCGGCTCCAGGACGTCCTCGGCGAGCTCGACGCTCGCGACCGCGGAGGTGGACCAGCAGCCGGCCCACCGGCTCCGGTTGCGGCCCCTGGACTACACCGCCATGAACCACGTGATGAGCAGCGAGGACCGCCTCGGTGCGGCCGAGCTCAGCGGGCGGCTGGGCATCTCCACCGGATCGGCCACCGAACTCGTGGACCGGCTGGAGCAGGCCGGGCATCTGGAACGCCGTGCCCATCCCTCAGATCGGCAGCGGAAGGTGCTCGAACCCCCCGACGCCGCCCTCGAGGCCACCCTGGGCGCCCTACAGTCCTTGTTCGAACGTCTCGACGGACTCGTCGAGACGTTCTCCCCCGAGGAGCAGTCGGTGATCGAGCGCTATCTGCGCGCGGCCACCGGCCACTTCTTCGATGTCGCCCACGTACCCCCGGTGCAGGAGCACCCCGCCCCGGGCACGAGCAAGGACCCCGCACCATGACCACGACTGCCCTCCGGGCCGCCGCACCGGCCCCGGCCCGCCGCTACCGCTGGTGGCACGTCGCCGCGGTCGGGCTCACCGCCAACGCCACCAGTGCCCTGCCGGCGGGCTTCAACGGTGACTCCTCCTTCTACAACGACCTCCAGACCCCGCCGGGGGCTCCTCCCGGCTGGCTGTTCCCCCCGGTGTGGGCGTTCAACAATGCCACCACCTTGTGGAGCAGCCTGCGCATCGCCAATCTGCCCTCCGGCACCCCGGGACGCACCACGGTCCTGGTGCTGGAGGGCTTGGACTGGGCCCTGTTCGCCTCCTTCTCCGCGCTGTACTTCGGTCTGCGCAGCCCCGTGCTCGGAGCGACCGTGACGGTGGCCTCTCTGGGGGTCACCGCCGCCAGCGTCGTGGTCACGGCAGGTCTTGACCGCCGTGCCGCCTGGCGTTGACCCCCGGTTGCTCTGGCTGGCCCATGCCTCCTACGTCTCCACCGTCAGCGCCGCCCACAACCGGGACGAGTTCCTCGGCCGGGAGCCGGGCCGCGCATGACCGGCCTCGCGCCCCGCAGGCCGGCAACCCACCCCCGGGACGAGGGGCCGACCGCGACGGTGACAGTGGAGTGCCCCAGCTGGACTGAGGTTGCACACCTGGGGCACTCGGCACGGTTGCCCGGGGGTGCATCCGTGCTGGTCAGACAGGACTTGGGGGGGTCCTGTCGGCCTCCGACATCGTAGGGAAACGCTGTGACCTCCGTCCAACAGCAGGTGAACGCTCGGCGCCACCGTGCGTGCCCGCCGTCACGCACGCGAGAGGCTCGCCACATGCAGCGGCAGAACCTGGTCGGGGACGTCGTGCTCGAATTTCCTCAGCGGGCGAGGAACTCCTGGAGGCCGGGAAGGTCGTCAGTGTTGATGTGGTCGACCCCGGCCGCCTGCAGCTCGGACCACAGGTTCTCCCGGGCCTGCCCGGCGATGTCGTTGGTGGCCCAGAACCGCACCCGGTACCCGGCGGCATGGGCCTGCTCGACGTAGTCGTGCAGAGCCTCTCGCTCAGCGGCCGGCATCTCCCCTACGCCCTGCCAGGTGAACAGTTTGGTCCAGTTCTCGCTCACCAGCGGCATGAACTCCGGGTCCGCCCCGGAGCCCAGGTCGGTGGAGCGCCCGTCGTAGAAGGAGTACCGGGTCTTCGCGGCCTGCATGTCGGCCAGGGGCCGGTTGCCGCTGATCACCGCTTCCACGGCCCGGTCCTTGACCTGCCCCTGGTGGTAGCCGGTGATGAACTTCTTGTGCTCGGCCAACTCCTCCTCGATCGCCGCCCACGTGGCGGGACCCTCGCTCTTGATGTCGATCAGCAACTGGAAGTCCCCGTCATAACGGGGATAGAGCTGCTTGCCGTTGGGCGAGACCAGTTCCGCCAGCGGGTCCAGGTAGGCCTCCTCCAGGGTCGGGGCATCGGCCAGCTCCCAGGCGTCGTGGGCCACCCGCAGTTCCCCCTCGACCAGCCACACATCGGCCTCCACGGAGGTGAAGCCGTGCTCGAGGGCATCCAGCAGCGGCCGATCGTGCTCGTAGTCGTTGTGGGCGTGCGCCTGGGGACTGTCGCTCTAACGGTGTAAGAGGCGTTTCCATGGTTAGTGGTTCTCCGCCGCCGGCATCCGGTCGGCGAAGGTGATGGCGAAGGCGTTCAGCGCCGGCTTCCACCGTGTGACCCATCGTGTC
>NZ_PDDL01000114.1:0-10677 GCF_020833785.1 Kocuria sp. CCUG 69068 | reverse complement strand
CGACGCTCTTCCGATCTCCCGCGAGGACGTGCGCTCGGTGACCTGGGCCGGGCTGGAGTCCTCCCCGTGGCACGGGCGGGCGCAGAAGTACGCGCCCCGGTGCTGCCGTCCTCGGGTGCCTCGACGCCCGGCGGGGTGTCCACCGGCGCCGTCTGCTCGCTCTCGTCCTCCTCCGGATCGTCCGTGCGCAGCGGGATCCGCACGGGCTCGGTGGTGGAGGGCGGGACGTCGTAGTGGCGCAGCACCTGGCCCATGATCTTGCTGAAGGTGGGGGTGGTGCCGATCGCGCGGACGTCACCCTGGGGGCGCTGGAGCGTGACCGCCACGAGGTACTGGGGGTCCTCGACGGGGGCGACGCCCACGAAGGAGGTGGTGTACCCGTCGTAGCCGCCCTCCGGGCTGGGGGCCTCGGCGGTGCCGGTCTTGCCGCCCACCCGGTAGCCCTCCACGGCGGCCTCCTTGGCGCCGCCCTGGGTGACGGTGACCTCCATCATGTCGAGCACCTGCTCGGCCGTCTCCTCGGAGACGACCCGCTCGCCCTCGGGCCGCTCGACCGGGGTGCTGGTGCCGTCGGGGGCGACGACGGACTCGACGACCCGGGGCTCCACCTGGACCCCGCCGTTGCCGATGGCCTGGAAGATCGTCGCCGTGCGCAGCGGGGTCTGGGCGACGCCCTGGCCGAAGAGCACGGTGTACTGCTGGCGCACGTCCCACTGGTCCGCGCTCGTGAGGATGCCGGGCGACTCACCGGGCAGCTCGATGCCCGTGGTCTCGCCGACGCCGAAGCGCTGCATCCACTCGTGGCGCTGCTCCGGGGCGAGCTTGCCGCCGACCAGGACGGTGCCGGTGTTCATCGAGTCGGCGATGATCCCGGTGAACGTGCGCCGCTGCTCGCCGTGGTCGAAGGCGTCGGTGATCTTCTGCCCGTCGATCTCCAGGAACGGGGGCACGGTGATCTCCGTGCGGGGCGTGGCCACGCCCTCCTCCACGGCGGCCGCCGCGGTGAGGATCTTCTGGGTGGAGCCGGGTTCCACGGCCTGGGTGACGGCCCGCGCCCCCAGGTCCTCCGCCTCGGCGGAGCCGATGTCGTTGGGGTCCACGGTCGAGGAGTCGGCCAGCGCGAGCACCGCACCGTCCTCGATCCGCATGACCACGGCCGTGCCCCACTCGGCGTCCAGCTCCTCGGCGCGCTCGGTGACGGCCTGCTGGGCGAAGAACTGGACGTCGCTGTCGATCGACAGCTGCACCGAGGAGCCGTCCTCCACCGGGCTCTCCTCCTGGGGCGCCACCGGGATCCGCACGCCGTCGGCGCTGATCTCGAAGGTCCGGCTCCCGTCGGTGCCGCGCAGCAGCTCGTCCTGGGTCTGCTCGATCCCGCCGAGCGCCTCGTCGTCCCCGCCCATGAAGCCGACCACACTGCCGCCCACCGGGCCGTTGGGGTAGATGCGGTCGGAGGACGGCTGCCCGTACACGTAGGGCAGGCCGAGCTCGCGCACGGTGTTCCACTGCTCGGGCGTGACCCCGCGGGCCACGTACTCGAACTGCTTGTCGCCGTCGAGGGCGTCCTTGACCTCGGTGTCCTCGAGCTCGAGGGCGTCGGCGAGCTGGTACACCGCCTGCGTGGGGGTCACGGTCTCGGTAGTGCCGTCGGCCAGGGGACGCTCGAACTCGCGCACCAGGGACTGGTCGACCGTGACGTCGTAGCGCTGGAGCGTGCGGGCCAGGACGTTGCCGTGGGTGTCGCGGATCTCACCGCGCAGCGCGGGCACCACCTCCGTTCGGGACCGCTCACCCGCAGCGGCCTCCGCCCGGCCTGCGACGTCGAAGCCCTGCACCCACACGAGCCGGATCCCGAGGACCACGAGCAGGCCGAGCACGAGGACCACGCCGATGTGGCTGCGTCCGATGCCGCGGGTGCGGGGGGCGTCGGACGTCGAGCGTGCGCGTGCCACGTGTCTGCCTCGTTCCTGGTTGCGACTGGGAGATGTCCGGGGGGCTGCTGCCGGCGGGGGCGGGGGCCGGTGGCCCGGTCACTCCCCGGGCGTGCGCTGCGGCGGGGCCGCGAGTGAGCCGCCCTCCGCGTCCGCCTCGCCGGCCGGCGCGGCGTCCTCGCGGGCGCTGCGCTCGGCGTCCTCCCGCTCCTGCGCCGCCTTCTCCCGCTCGCGGTCCTCGGCGCGCTGGGCGGCACGGTCCGCGGCCTCGGAGCCGGTCTGGTGGGCGTGGTCGACCAGGATCTCGTGGTTCTCCTGGGGCTGCGCGGGCATGGGGTCGCCCTCGACGGTCCCGTTCGTGACGTCGACCGTGCCCGAGTCCTGCGCGGGGACCATGCCGAGGTCCGTCGCCATCACCGCGAGGTTCTGCGGGGCGTTGTAGAACTCGAGGTCCTGGGTGAGCGCCTCGTTCTGCTGGCTGAGGGCCTGCTCCTGGGCGCGCAGCTCCACGAGCCGGTACTGGCCCCCGGAGATCTGGATGTTCAGCACCAGGATCGAGGCCAGCGCCACCACTAGCGCCACCAGGCTGAGCACCACGGTGGAGAACCGCTGCCGGCGTGCCCGGCCCGGGACCACGGACAGCGGGGCCCGGGTCGACCCGGCCCGCTCCTCGGCGGGCGGCGCCGGGTCGCTCAGCTGGCGGGCGGAGGTGCCCTCCACCGGCGGACGCTGCCCGCGCCGCCCGGCCCAGGCGCCGATGCCCGTGCGCTGGGAGGTCGGGCGGACGGGGCGTCGCTGGAGTCCGGTTCCGCTCATGCCGTGTACCTCTGCGCGTTCTGTGCTGTGGGGGGGACGTGCTCTCGGATGCGCTCCACCGCGCGCAGGCGCGCGGAGGCGGCACGGGGGTTCTCGTCGATCTCCCGGGGGGTGGGGGTCTCCGTCCCGCGGGTCAGGACCCGCAGGGTGGGCTTGTGCTGGTCGAGCTCCACGGGGAAGCCCTTCGGCGCCGTCGAGGCGGCTCCGCGGGCGAAGGCCTGCTTGACGATCCGGTCCTCGAGGGAGTGGTAGCTCATGGCCACCACGCGCCCGCCCACGGGCACTGCGTCCAGTGCGGCGGGGATCGCCCGGCGCAGCACGTCGAGCTCCTCGTTGACCTCGATCCGCAGCGCCTGGAAGGTCTGCTTCGCGGGGTGGCCCTTGCGGTGCTGGGCACCCTGCGGCACGGCCCCGCGGACGACCTCGACGAGCTCGCCCGTGGTCCGCAGCGGGGTCCTGGCCCGCTGCGCCACGATCGCGCGGGCGATCCGACCGGCGAAGCGCTCCTCGCCCCAGTCCCGCAGGATCCGGCGCAGGTCCTCTTCGCTGTAGTCGTTGACCACGTCCTGGGCCGTGACGGGCGCGGTGGAGTCCATGCGCATGTCCAGGGGCGCGTCGTAGGAGTAGGCGAAGCCGCGCTCGCGCTCGTCGAGCTGCAACGAGGAGACCCCGAGGTCGAAGAGCACCGCGTCCGCGTGGTCGAACCCGTGCCGGCCGAGGGCCTCCGGGATCCGGTCGTAGGTCGTGTGCACGGGGTGGAACCGGTCGCCGAACGGGGCGAGCCGCGCGCCGGCCAGTGCGTGGGCCTGCGGGTCCCGGTCGATCGCCACCAGCTGCAGGCCGGGGAAGCGCCGCAGCAGCGCCTCGGAGTGACCGCCCATGCCCATCGTCGCGTCCACCGCCACGGCGCCGTCCTCGCCGAGCGCGGGAGCCATCAGGTCCAGGCACCGTTCGAGCAGCACGGGAACGTGGAGCTGCTCGGCTGGGCGTTGCGCCATGGGCCCTCTCTTCGGCGGTCGACGGTGGATCGGTCTTCGGTGGCCGGCGCCGGGTCGACGCCGTGGTGCGGCGGCGGGCCTTCCAGGATCAGAACCCCATCCGCTGGCCGTCCCTCGAATCCGGCCTGGCTCAGGGGAAGGTGAGTCAGGACGGTGACGGCTGTGCGGCTGGAGATCTCATCCGGGAAGCGGCTCCGCGTGCTCCGCGGTGGTCTCGGCGGCCCTGCGCTCAGAAGAGCCCGGGCACCACTTCCTCCTCGGTCTCGGAGAAGACGGCCTCCTTCTCGTTCAGGTAGTCGTTCCACGCCTGGGCGTCCCAGATCTCCGCCCGGGTGCCCGCGCCGATGACGGCGAGCTCCCGGCCCAGCCCGGCGTAGTCCCGCAACGGCGGCGGTATGGTGACTCGGCCCTGCTTGTCCGGGACCTCGTCCGAGGCGCCCGAGAGAAAGACCCGGATGTAGTCCCTGGCCTGCTTCGAGGACAGCGGTGCCGCCCTCAGCTGCTCGTGGACCCGCTCGAACTCGCGGACGCTGAACACGTAGAGGCACCGTTCCTGACCGCGGGTCAGCACGAGTCCCTCCGCCAGTTCCTCCCGGTACTTCGCCGGCAGGATCAGGCGGCCCTTCTCGTCGAGACGGGGTGAGTACGTTCCGAGAAACATGCTCACCGCCTCTCCAGCCCGAGAGTTCTCCCAGATCCATCTCTTCGCCCCACTTTACTCCACTTCACTCCCCGGTCAACGAACGCAGGGCCCGGGCGCCGCGGCGTGGCGCGGCGCCCGGGCGCCGCGACGGGCGTCGCCCCAGGTGGGCACGATGGCGCCGCGGCGGAGGGCTGCGGGGAGGAGCGTGGAGGACACCCCGGGCCCGCGGTGCGGGGCGCCGGCACCGGGCGTCGGGGAGCGCGGTGGAGGACGCCGCGGCCCGCGGCACCGGGCGCCGGCGGAGGGGTGCGGGGAGGAGAGTGGAGGACGCCGCGGTGCGGGCTGCGGGGAGGACGGTGGAGGAACGCTCCCCGGACGTTCCCGGGGTGCGGCCGGGGTGCGGCCGCGGCACCTCCAGGGCATGAAAAAGCTCCCCGGCGGTGCACCGGGGAGCTGATCGGACCCTGCAGACCGCCGTGCGGCAGCAGGGTGGGGGGAGGTGGAGGGGCCGGTCGGGTCGGTCCGAGCGGGCGGCGCCCTGCGGTCGGCTCCGGGTCCGGGCGGGGCCGGTCAGGTGGACGGGCCCCCGGAGTTGCGCTGGTCCCAGCGCTCCTCGAGGTTCTGCAGGAAGGGCGACGAGCGGCGGGGCGGGCCGCCCTTGCCGGGCTCCCCGCCGGGGCGCGGCTTGCCGGAGCGCAGCGTGGCGACGTAGACACCCGCGCCCATCACGACGAAGCCCAGGACCCCGACCAGGATGGAGTCGATGACGACCCCGCCCAGGAGGACGAGCAGGCCGACGACGGCGATCACGATCCCGAGGACGATGTTGCGGGTGGAAGCACCCCTGACGGCGCGGGACCCCATGTTCGTCACGAACCTCGGGTCGTCCGCGTGGAGCTGCTTCTCGAGCTGCGCCAGGAGCTGTTGCTCGTGCTCGGACAGTGGCACGGTATGCCTCCTCATCCTTCGGGTGCGGATTCCCCGGCTGTTCCGGCGCCGCCTGCTACCAGGATAGACCGTCGGGTGCTGATTTGGCACCGCGCACACGGCTGTCAACAGCCTCCGAGTTGCCCTCCGGACTCCGGGGTGCGGGAGGCAGGAGACGGGCGGGGCCGAGGCGCTCGGCGCCGAAGCGGGCGTGCACCCGGTCCATGGCCTGCTCGGCGGCCCCCCACTCCTCCTCGCGGCCGTCCAGGCTCAGCTGCAGGGCGTCCGTGGCGGGCTCCAGCCGCTCGGCGCGGATGCCGATGAGCCGGACCGGCTGGGGCCGGTCCCCGAGCTCCTCGAGCAGGCCCACGCCGTGCTCGAGGAGCTCGTGGGCGGACGTGAAGGGATGCTGCAGGGTCCGCGACCGGGTGATGGTCGTGAAGTCCGCCCAGCGCACCTTGAGCCCCACCCGGCGGGCGCGCAGACCCTGCCGGCGCAGCCGCGAGGCGGTCCGGTGGCTGAGCCGCAGGAGGGTCTCGTGCAGCACGCGGTCGTCCGCGACGTCCCGGGGGAAGGTCTCCTCCGCGCCCACGCTCTTCTCCTCGCGGACCGGTTCGACGGGGCGGGGGTCCCGTCCGTTGGCGAGCTCGTGCAAGTGGTGGCCGGCCGCCCGTCCGACCAGGCGGGTCAGCATCGGCACGGGGGCGGCCGCGAGGTCCCCCACGCTCCTGAGCCCCGCGCCGGTGAGCGTCTCGGCCGTGCGCCCGCCGACGCCCCACAGCGCCGAGACCGGCAGCTCCGCCAGGAACGCGACGGTGTCCTCGGGCTGGACGAGCAGCAGGCCGTCCGGCTTGGAGCGGGTGGAGGCGATCTTCGCGACGGTCTTGTTGGCGCCGATCCCCACGGAGGCGGTCAGTCCCAGCTCGTCCCGCACACGGGCCCGCAGGCCGCGGGCGATGCCCACGGGCGGGCCGAGCCGCCGGACCGCTCCGGCGACGTCGAGGAAGGCCTCGTCCACGCTGATCTGCTCGACACGGTCGGTGATGTCCCAGAACATGGCCATGACCCGGCGGGAGTAGGCGTCGTAGGCGTCCCGGTGGGGCTCGAGCAGGACGGCCCGGGGGCACATCGCCCGGGCCCGCGCCAGGGGCATGCCGGAGCGGACGCCGAACGCCCGGGCCTCGTAGGACGCGGAGAGGACGACGGAGCGTCCGCCCGACCCGGCCACGATGACGGGCCTGCCGCGCAGCCCAGGGGCCGCGAGCAGCTCCACGCCGACGTAGAACATGTCCATGTCGACGTGCAGCACGGCGCACTGCCGCCAGCGCTCCAGCCGGTCCCTCGGCGTCTCGGTCACCGCGTCCTCCTCCCGGGTCCGGCACAGCTTAGCCCCCGGCGCGGACATCCCGGCCGCGGTGCGGGCCCCGGCCCGGGCGGAGCGCCCCGGTCCGCTCACCGGGCCTTCGATAGGCTGGGGCGGACATCGCGGACGACCGGCAGAGGGCGTCCGCCGCCGCCCCGAGTCCGAGGTCGATCCGCCCATGACGTGCCCGCCCCTCCCGCACCACCCCGACGCCCCCGCCGGCACCGCGCCGCAGGCCCGGCCCGAGGACGCCTTCCGCGCCGAGGACGAGCGGTTCGTGGCGCGGCTGCACGCGGAGCTGGAGGAGTTCTTCGGCCGGCAGCGAGCGGTCCTGGGCGGCATCTCGGCGGACGCCCTCCCGCTGCTGGACGCCGTCGTCGCGCTCTCCGCCGGCGGCAAGCGGCTGCGGGCGCGGCTGTGCTACTGGGGCTGGCGGGCGGCGGGCGGCGACCCGGAGGACCCGGCCGTGGTCCGGGCCGGGGCGGCGCTCGAGCTCTTCCAGTCCGCCGCGCTCATCCACGACGACGTCATCGACCGCTCCGACACCCGCCGCGGCGCCCCCAGCGTGCACCGCCGCTTCGAGTCCGTGCACGCGGACCGGGGCTGGGCCCTGGACGGTCCGGCCTTCGGCGTGGCCGCCGCGATCCTCTCGGGCGACCTGTGCCTGTCCTGGAGCGAGCAGTCGTTCGCCGCGGCCACCACCACGGCGCCCGGCGGCCACCGCGCACGGGCGGTCTTCGACCTCATGCGCTCCGAGGTGATGGCCGGGCAGTACCTCGACGTGCAGGGCGAGGTCGCCGGCGGGGGCCAGGACCGCGACGGCGCGGTGCAGCGGGCCCTGGACGTCATCCGGTACAAGTCGGCGAAGTACTCGGTGGAGCACCCCGTGGTGCTCGGCGCCGCCCTGGCCGGGGCGCCGGAGCCGGTCCTGGAGCGCTGCTCCGCGTTCGCGCTGCCCCTGGGCGAGGCGTTCCAGCTGCGCGACGACGTCCTGGGCGTGTTCGGCGATCCCGCGGCCACGGGCAAGCCCGCCGGCGACGACCTGCGCGAGGGCAAGCGGACGGTGCTCGTCGGCTACGTCCGCACGCTCGGCAGCGAGGCGCAGATCGCGCGGCTCGAGGACGCCCTGGGCCGGCCGGAGCTGACGGAGGAGGACGTCGAGGAGCTCCGCTCGCTCATCACGGCGTGCGGCGCCCTGGGCTCCACGGAGGAGCTCATCGAACGGCTCAGCGGGGAGGCGTTCACCGCGCTGGACCGGCTCGGGGCCGACGCCGTGCCGATGGCCGCGCTGCGCGGCCTCGCGACGGCTGCGGTCCGCCGCTCGTCCTGAGTCCGGCGCGCCGGGCCGGTCCCGCGGTCGGGGCCGGTCCGGCGCGCCGGTCAGGAGCGGGTCACCAGGCCAGGGCCTGCGCCCGGCGGCGGATCTCCGTCTTGCGCCCGTCCCGCAGCGCGTCGACGGGACGGCCCGGCAGGGACTCGTCCTCGGTGAACAGCCACGTGATCGCCTCGACGTCGGTGAAGCCGGAGTCCCGCAGGACCGCCACCGTGCCCTTCAGCGAGTCGACCACGGCGCCGTCCAGCAGGAAGGCGGCCGGCACCCGGCGGATGCTGTCGTGCGGGTTGCGGACGGCGAGGAGCGTCCCGTCGTCGACGAGGCCGTGGACGCGGGTGACCACGAGGCCGAGCTGCTCGGCGACGTCGGGCAGGGGCAACCACTCCTGGACGAGACCGTCCAGGCGGTCGAACTCCTCGGTGCTGATTCCGGATGTGTTCTTCACGCCCCCAGAGTGCCACGTCCGCCGGTGCCCGTGCCACGCGGGCCCGCCACGGTATGCTCGACCCGCGGAGCCGGCTGAGACCTCCGCACCTTCCCCGATCAGCGTCAGAGAGTTACTTCATGCCGTATCCCCCCGACAGCGACACGACCGACCCGAACGACGCACCGCGCTCCACCACCGCCGAGACCACTGCCGAGACCTCCGCCGAGGCCTCCGGGCGGCAGGACGACCGCTCCGCCGGCTGGGCGCGCCGCGCCCGGACGGGGTCGGCGGTCACCGCCGTCGCCGCCCTCGCCGCCCTGGGCGGGGGCACCGTGGCCCACGCCGCCCCCGCCCAGACGGCCCAGGTGGCCTCGGCGCCCCTGCTCGCCGGCCAGAAGACGACGAAGACCCCCGTGCACACCGTGTCCCCCGGGGACTCCCTGTGGGCGGTCGCCCAGCGCCACGGCGTGGCCGTGGACGAGCTCATGCGGTGGAACGACCTCTCCGGCGCGGCGCTGCTGCTGCCCGGGCAGGAGCTGCGCCTCTCCGGCGGGGCGGCCCCGGCGGCCGAGCCTTCGAAGAAGCCGGCCCCGCCCGCGGCGGAGCCGCCCCGGACGGAGCACGTGGTGCGCTCGGGCGACTCGCTGTGGAGCATCTCGCAGACGCGCGGGGTGTCGGTCCAGTCGCTCCTCGACGGCAACGACCTCACGGTGAACTCGCTGCTGCGCCCGGGCCAGCGGCTGTCGGTCTCGGAGCCGGCCCCCGAGACCGTGCGGACCGCCCAGGCCCCTGCCCCCGAGCGGGCCGAGCAGCCCCGGCCGGCGCCCGCGCGCGCCGTCGGCGACACCTTCCTGGGCCGCACGTACGAGGACGGGGTGGTGGACTCCGCCAACCGCCACCACGAGCAGCTCGCCGCCCGCCCCGCGCCCTCGCGCGAGGAGATGCGCCGGCTCGTCCACGACACCGCCGTGCGGATGGGCGTGGACCCGGCGCTCGCCCTGGCGCACGCCCACCAGGAGTCGGGCTTCGACCACCGGGCCGTGTCCCCCGCGGACGCCGTGGGCACCATGCAGGTCATCCCGGACGCCGGGGACTGGGCCTCGGGACTCGTGGGCCGGGAGCTCGACCTGCTCGACCCGCAGGACAACGTCACCGCCGGCGTGGCCATCATCCGGCAGCTGGGCCGCGCCGCGCCCAGCACCGACGTGGCCATCGCCGCGTACTACCAGGGCCTGCACGGGGTGAAGAAGTACGGGATGTACGACGACACCAAGCAGTACGTCAAGAGCGTCAAGACGCACCGCAAGCGGTTCGGACCGTGACCTGCGACCCAGCCTGCGCACAGCGCCCCGCCCTAGGCTGATCCCGTGCAGCACGCGCTCCCCGACCACCTGACCGGGACCGTCCTCGAGGGCCGCTACGAGCTGGGTCCGCGGATCGCCCGCGGTGGCACCGCCACCGTGTACCGGGCGGTGGACACCCGCCTGCAGCGCGTCGTGGCGGTCAAGCTCATGCACGCCCACCTGGCCGAGGACCCGGCCGCGGCGGACCGGTTCGTGCGGGAGGCCCGGTCGGCGGCGCGGCTGTCCCATCCCCACGTGGTCTCCGTGCTCGACCAGGGCCACGCCCCGGACGGGGTGCCGTACCTGGTCATGGAGCACGTGGCGGGCTCGACGCTGCGGGACCTCCTGCGCCGGCGCGGCGCCCTGCCCCCGGGCGAGGCGCTCGGGCTGCTGGAACCGGTCCTCGACGGGCTGGCGGCGGCCCACCGCGAGGGCCTGGTGCACCGCGACGTGAAGCCGGAGAACGTGCTGATCTCCGCCGCCGGCCGGGTGACCGTCGCGGACTTCGGTCTCACCCGCGCCGTCGACCAGCACACGGCGACCGGAACGGTGCTGGGCACGGTCGGCTACGCCTCGCCGGAGCTCGTCACGGGGCAGCGGGTCGACACCCGCGCGGACGTGTACTCGGCCGGGATCCTGCTCTTCGAGCTCCTGGCCGGCCGCCGTCCCTTCGAGGGCGGTCCGCTGGCCGTGGCCCGCGCCCACGCGGACGGCGCCGTCCCGGACCTGCGCACCCTCGATCCCGGTCTCCCGGCCGGTGTGGCGCGGCTGGTCGCCCGGGCCACGGCACGGGAGCCGGAGCGGCGTCCGCCCGACGCCGGCAGCTTCCTCGACGAGCTCCGGTCGGTCCGGGCGGGTCTGCGGCCCGCGGAGCTCGACCGCCCCCCGGGACCCGG
>NZ_PDDL01000113.1:0-10824 GCF_020833785.1 Kocuria sp. CCUG 69068 | reverse complement strand
CCACCGGTGCGCCCGCGTGTCCGCTCCCGGCGTGACGCCGTGACGGCGGCCGCGCCGGGCGGGGCCGGGCTCAGCGGCGGGTGCGCCAGCAGCGCTCGTGCCAGTGGCGGCGGTCCTCGAAGGCGCTGCGCGCCCCCAGCAGGGAGTCCTGCTGCCAGACGACCAGGTGCGCGATCCCCGGCGGGATCGACCGGCCGCAGCCGGGGCAGGTGTAGGTCTTGACCGCGTTGGCGGGCCGGACGTGGCGGACCAGCCAGTCCCCGTCCGCCGAGCGCTCCACCGTGGGCGCCGGCTCCAGGACGCGTTCGACCGACCACGGCTTCTGGGCGGCGCCGCGCTGCCACTTGCTCGCGCGCGGGCCGCTGCCGGGGCCGCCGTGGCGGCGTCGGGAGGAGTGGTTGGAGCGTGGCACCGCGCCATCGTCTCACAGCGGGGGCCTCCGGGTCCGGGCCGGGTCCCGCGGAGCGCTAGGCTGGTCCGCGTGCGTCTTGTCATTGCCGATTGCTCCGTCGACTACGAAGGGCGTCTGCGCGCCCACCTGCCCGCCGCCCGGCGTCTCCTCCTCGTGAAGGCGGACGGCTCCGTGCTCGTCCACTCGGACGGCGGCAGCTACAAGCCCCTGAACTGGATGAGCCCGCCCGCCCGCCTGCACGTCGGCGAGCCGGAGGCCGAGCTCGCGGCCGAGGGCGTGCTGCAGACGTGGACCGTCCAGGCCGCCAAGAGCGACGACCGCCTCGTCATCCAGGTGTTCGAGATCCACGAGGACGTCTCCCACGAGCTGGGCACCGACCCCGGGCTGGTGAAGGACGGCGTCGAGGCGGACCTGCAGCGCCTGCTCGCCGAGCAGATCCACCGCCTGGGCTCGGGGCACACCCTGGTCCGGCGCGAGTACCCCACCGCGATCGGGCCCGTGGACATCCTGGCCCGCGACGCCGCCGGCGCCACCGTGGCGGTCGAGCTCAAGCGCCGCGGCGACATCGACGGCGTCGAGCAGCTCACCCGGTACCTCGAGCTGCTCAACCGGGACCCCCTCCTGGCGCCCGTGCGCGGGGTGTACGCCGCCCAGCTCATCCGGCCCCAGGCCCGGGTGCTCGCCGAGGACCGGGGCATCGCGTGCCTGACCCTCGACTACGACGAGATGCGCGGGCTCGACGACAGCGGCTCGCGCCTCTTCTGAGCCCGCTCCCCCGGGCCCACCGGCGCGGGCCCGGGTCCGCGCCGGGCGCCGCCGGGGTCACGCGCTCGGCGAACAGCCCGCAACACGCGATGATCAGCAGGCGAACAACGTTGACCGCCCCCGGGGAGTGTGTGAAGCTGAACGTGTTCTTCGTTCCATGTTTTGCATGCTCGCAGAACGGGTAAGCGAGCGTGACGTTCGACCCTGGCCCTGGTCCTCCTCCTTCGGGAACGGAGACCGCGGCCCTCGGCTCATCTCGTGGTACCGCCCTTCAGTGCACGACCTGTGCACACGTTTCGCACCATCTCGCAAGGAGAGATCTTCATGGCCCAGGGCACCGTCAAGTGGTTCAACGCCGAAAAGGGCTTCGGCTTCATCACCCCCGACGACTCCGACTCGGACGTCTTCGTCCACTACTCGGAGATCCAGTCGGGCGGCTTCCGCACCCTCGAGGAGAACCAGCGCGTCGAGTTCGAGATCGGCCAGGGCCAGAAGGGCCCGCAGGCCACCGGCGTCACGCTCATCTGATCCGCTTCCCGCGCACCGGCTGAGCACGGAGCCCCGCACCCGTCCCGGGTGCGGGGCTCCGTCGTGCCGGCGTGCTCAG
The DNA here is from genome assembly GCF_020833785.1 of Kocuria sp. CCUG 69068. Taxonomy (NCBI): domain Bacteria; kingdom Bacillati; phylum Actinomycetota; class Actinomycetes; order Micrococcales; family Micrococcaceae; genus Kocuria; species Kocuria sp. CCUG 69068. Next base: position 9,040 of record NZ_PDDL01000113.1, on the reverse strand, counting down.
TACGCGGTGCCGACCAGGTGCCGTTCGACGGCGGCCCCCGCGGCCCCGAGCTGCTCCACGAAGTGCTCGTAGCCGCGGTCGACGTGCTGGACGCCGCTCACGTCCGTGGTGCCGACGGCGGCCATGCCCGCGATCACGAGGGCCGCGCCCGCCCGGATGTCCATGGCCTCCACCGGCGCCCCGGAGAGCACCGGCATCCCCGCCACCAGGGCGTGGTGGCCGTCGAGGCGCACGCTCGCGCCCAGCCGCTCGAGCTCGGCCGTGAAGCCCCAGCGGGCCTCGAAGACGTTCTCCGTGACCATGCCGGAGCCCTCGGCCACCGCGTTGAGGGCCACCACGAACGGCTGCAGATCGGTGGGGAAGCCCGGGTACGGCAGCGTGGACACGTTGATCGCCCGCGGCCGCCGCGGTCCGGCGACCACGAAGCGGCCCCCGTCCGTGTCCACGCGGCAGCCCGCGGAGCGCAGCTTGTCCAGCACCACGGTCAGGTGGCCGGGCTCCGCGCCCTCGATCTCCACCGTCCCCCCGGTCACGGCCGCGGCGAACGCCCAGGTGCCCGCGACGATCCGGTCGGGCACCGTCCGGTGCTCCACCGGGCGCAGGGACGCCACCCCGGCGACCGTCACGGTGCTCGTGCCGAGCCCCTCGATCCGGGCGCCCATCGCCTGCAGCATCCGCCCGATGTCCACGATCTCCGGCTCGCGGGCCGCGTTGTCGATGACGGTGGTGCCCTCGGCCAGCGTCCCCGCCATCATGAGGTTCTCCGTGGCGCCCACGGAGGGGTAGTCCAGGCGGAAGTGCGTCCCGCGCAGGCTGCGCGGCACGGACGCCACGAGATAGCCGCGCTCGATCTGCAGCACCGCGCCCATCGCCTCGAGACCCGCCCGGTGCATGTCCAGGCCGCGGGAGCCGATGGCGTCCCCGCCGGGCAGGGCGACCTCGGCCACGTGGCACCGGGCGACCAGCGGACCGAGCACGGAGATCGACGCGCGCATCGCCCGCACCAGGTCGTAGTCCGCCTGGTGGTGCAGGACCGCCGGGACGTCGATGCGGACGGTCTTCTCGGCGCGCTCGTAGACCACCCCGCAGCCGAGCCGGCGCAGCAGCTCCGCCATGATCGTGACGTCGTGGATCTCGGGGACGTTCGTGATGGTCGACTCGCCCTCGGCCAGCAGGGTCGCCGCCATCAGCTTCAGCACGCTGTTCTTCGCGCCGGAGACGCGCAGGGTGCCGTTGACCGCGGTGGGTCCGTGCACGACGATCTTCTCTTCCATCCACTCTCCTGGGCGGTCTCGCCGGGGTCCCTGCGGGGCCCCGGGTACGGCCGCGGCCTCCGCACCGGTGGTGCGGAGGCCGCGATGTGCTGGGCGCGCGGGGCGGGGCCCCGCGCGGACGGGCGGGATCAGGCGGCGGCGGCGCCGGGCAGCTCCACGTTGTCCGCCACGATCGTCACCCGGTCGTTGTCGACGAACACGAAGCCTGCGTCGATCGTGCCCTCGAGCCGGGAGCCGTCCACGGGGTCCACCGCGAAGTCGCCGGGCTTGAGGATGCCGGCCACGGCCTCGTGGCCGGGCAGGATACCGATGTCGCCCTCGGACGTGCGGACCCGCACCATCCGGGCGGTGCCGGTCCACACGGCCTGCTCGAGGGAGACGATTTCGACGATCATCTCAGCCATGACTACTTGCCACCGGTCCGCTTCTTGATCTGCTCCCACTGCTGCATGACGTCGTCGAGACCGCCGACGTTGTAGAACGCCTGCTCCGGCACGTGGTCGAACTCGCCCTCGCAGATCTTCCCGAACGCCTCGATGGTCTCGGCGAGCGGGACCGTGGAGCCCTCGACACCGGTGAACTGCTTGGCGGTGTAGGTGTTCTGGGAGAGGAACTGCTCGATGCGGCGCGCGCGCGAGACGACGACCTTCTGCTCCTCGGAGAGCTCCTCGACGCCGAGGATCGCGATGATGTCCTGCAGCTCCTTGTTCTCCTGCAGGATCGACCGGACGCGGATCGCGACGTCGTAGTGCTCCTGGCCCACGATCTGCGGGTCGAGGATGCGCGAGGTCGAGGTCAGCGGGTCGATCGCCGGGTACAGACCGCGGGAGGCGATGTCACGGGAGAGCTCGGTGGTCGCGTCCAGGTGGGCGAACGTCGTGGCCGGGGCCGGGTCGGTGTAGTCGTCGGCGGGCACGTAGATCGCCTGCATCGAGGTGATCGAGTGGCCGCGGGTCGAGGTGATGCGCTCCTGGAGCACGCCCATCTCGTCCGCCAGCGTCGGCTGGTAGCCCACGGCGGAGGGGATGCGGCCCAGCAGGGTCGACACCTCCGAGCCGGCCTGGGTGAAGCGGAAGATGTTGTCGACGAAGAGCAGCACGTCCTGGTTCTGCACGTCGCGGAAGTACTCCGCCATCGTGAGCCCGGTCAGGGCCACGCGCAGACGCGTTCCCGGCGGCTCGTCCATCTGGCCGAACACGAGGGCGGTGTCCTTGAGGACGCCCGCCTCCTCCATCTCGACCCAGAGGTCGTTGCCCTCACGGGTGCGCTCGCCCACGCCGGCGAAGACCGAGGTGCCGCCGAAGTTGCGGGCCACACGCGTGATCATCTCCTGGATGAGCACGGTCTTGCCCACGCCGGCGCCGCCGAACAGGCCGATCTTGCCGCCCTTGATGTAGGGGGTCAGCAGGTCGATCGACTTGATGCCGGTCTCCATCATCTCCGTGGAGCCCTCGAGCTCCGCGAAGGACGGCGCCTTGCGGTGGATCGGCCAGCGCTCGGTGATCTCCAGGGAAGAGGTCTCGACGTCGAGGGCCTCACCGAGGACGTTGAAGATGTGGCCCTTGACCACGTCGCCCACGGGCACGGAGATCGGCTCGCCGGAGTCCTTGACCTCGGTGCCGCGCACCAGGCCGTCGGTCTGCTGCAGGGCGATCGCGCGGACCATGTTGTCGCCCAGGTGCTGGGCGGTCTCGAACGTGATCGTCCGCTTCTCGCCGTTGAGCTCGTACTGGGCGGTCAGGGCGTTGTAGATGCCGGGCACGGCGTGCTCGGGGAACTCGACGTCGACGACCGGCCCGATGACCCGGGCGATGCGTCCCGTGGCACCGCCCGAGACCGGCTGCCCGGCCTGTTCGCTGATGGTGGCAGTCATATCTCTCACTTCACTTGTTCGTGGTGGACACTTGCTGGATCGCCGGGACGGCCCGTCACAGGGCCTCGGCGCCGCTCACGATCTCGGTGAGCTCGGTGGTGATCTCGGCCTGGCGGGCGTTGTTCATCAGGCGCGTGTACTTCTTGATGAGGTCGTCGGCGTTGTCGCCGGCCGCCTTCATCGCCCGCTGCCGGGCCGCGAGCTCGCTGGTGGCTGCGTGCGCCAGGCTCGCGAAGAGTCGGGCGTCGATGTAGCGCGGCAGGACGGCGTCGAGGAACTCCTCGGGGTTCGGCTCGAACTCGAAGGTGCTGTCGGGCTCCTCCAGCTCCTCGAACTCCCGGGCGACCTCGTCGGTCAGCGCGTTGGCGTCCACGACCTCGAGCGGCAGCAGCCGGAGCACCCGGGGCTCCTGGACGACCATCGACTGGAACGACGTGTAGACGAGGTGGATCTCGTCGACGCCGCCGTCCTCGTACGCGGTCTCCAGGTCCTCGATCAGCACCTTGCGCAGCTCCCGCGCACGGTCCGGCCGGGCGTTGTCCGTGTCCCCGGTCCAGTTCCGCTCGTACGGACGGCTGCGGAAGTCGAAGTACGCCTGGGCCTTGCGGCCGATCAGGTAGACCTTGGTCTCCTTGCCCTCCCCGTGCAGCAGCTCCAGCAGGCCCTCGGCCTCCTTGAGCACGTTGGACGAGTAGGACCCGGCCAGACCGCGGTCCGAGGTCATGATCACCACGGCCGACCGGCGCACCTCGTCGGCCCTCGTGGTCAGGGCATGGGAGACGTTGTGCTGGGTGGCGACCTGTGAGACCGCCCGGGTCAGCGCGTTCGCGTAGGGACGCGCCGCCTGCAGACCCTGTCGGGACTTGTTGATGCGCGAGGTCGCGATCATCTCCATGGCCTTGAAGATCTTCTTCATGGACTTGGTCGACGCGATCTTGTTTCGGTAGACCCGAATCTGCGCTCCCATGTGACTTCCTTTCGTCACCGTGCCCGGTGCGCCGCCGCGGCGGCGCACCGGACCGACCGGTTACTTCCTGACGATCCGTTCCTGGTCGACCGCGGACGCGTCGAGGGGCTCGTGCTCCTCGTGGCCCGGCTCGATCCCGTGCTTGGTGCCCCGGAAGTCCCGCTTGACCTCGGCGACGGCCGTCTCCAGCGCGGCGACGGCGTCGTCCTCGAGCTTGCCGGAGCCGACGATGGAGTCCATCACGTTGGTGGTGCGGCGCACGTGCTCCAGCAGGGCCTGCTCGAAGTCGAGCACGTCGGCGACCTCCACCTCGTCGAGGTGGCCGTTGGTGCCGGCCCAGATGGACACGACCTGGTCCTCGACCGGGTACGGGGTGTACTGCTTCTGCTTCAGCAGCTCCATCAGCCGGGCGCCGCGGGTCAGCTGCTGCCGGGACGCGGGGTCCAGGTCGGAGGCGAACATCGCGAAGGCCTGCATCGAGCGGTAGGACGCCAGCTCGAGCTTCAGCGTGCCGGAGACCTTCTTCATGGCCTTGACCTGCGCGGCGCCGCCGACGCGGGACACCGAGATGCCCACGTCCACGGCCGGGCGCTGGTTGGCGTTGAACAGGTCCGACTGCAGGAAGATCTGGCCGTCGGTGATGGAGATGACGTTGGTGGGGATGAACGCCGAGACGTCGTTGGCCTTCGTCTCGATCATCGGCAGCCCGGTCATCGACCCGGCGCCCAGCTCGTCGGAGAGCTTGGCGCAGCGCTCGAGGAGGCGGGAGTGCAGGTAGAACACGTCGCCCGGGTAGGCCTCGCGTCCCGGCGGGCGGCGCAGCAGCAGCGAGACCGCACGGTAGGCCTCGGCCTGCTTGGACAGGTCGTCGAAGACGATGAGGACGTGCTTGCCGCCGTACATCCAGTGCTGGCCGATGGCCGAGCCGGCGTAGGGGGCGAGGTACTTGATGCCCGCGGCCTCGGAGGCGGGGGCCGCCACGATGGTCGTGTACTCCAGGGCCCCGTTGTCCTCGAGGGTCTGGCGCACGCCGGCGATGGTGGACGCCTTCTGGCCCACGGCCACGTAGATGCAGCGCACCTGCTGGTTGACGTCGCCGGACTCCCAGTTGGCGCGCTGGTTCAGGATGGCGTCCACGGCGATGGCCGTCTTGCCCGTCTGCCGGTCGCCGATGAGGAGCTGGCGCTGACCGCGGCCGATCGGGATCATCGCGTCGATGGCCTTGATGCCGGTCTGCAGGGGCTCGTGGACCGACTTGCGCATGGTCACGCCGGGCGCCTGGGTCTCGAGGGCGCGGCGGCCCTCGGCCTCGATGGGGCCGAGGTCGTCGATGGGCGTGCCCAGCGGGTCGACCACGCGGCCGAGGAAGGCGTCGCCCACGGGCACGGAGAGGACCTCCCCGGTCCGCTGGACCTCCTGGCCCTCCTCGATGCCGCGGAAGTCGCCGAGGATCACGACGCCGATGTCGCGGGTGTCGAGGTTCTGCGCGAGGCCGAGCACGCCGTTCTCGAAGCGCAGCAGCTCGTTGGCCATGACCGAGGGCAGGCCTTCGACCCGCGCGATGCCGTCGGAGGCGCTGCTGACGCGGCCGACCTCGGTTCGTTCTGCGGTGCCGGGCTCGTAGGACGCGGCGAATTCGCTCAGCGCGCTACGGACGTCGTCGGCATTGATGGTGACTTCGGACATGTCCTGTCCCTGCTCTCCTAGTTCGTGATCACTGCCGTCAGCGGTGACCGTGAGTCCAAATCTGTGGCGGAACGCTGCGCTGGTCCACCGGCTGCTGCCGTTCGGCCGGTGGGGCGCCCGCCCGCGGCGGCGGTGTGGGCGCCCCCGGCGCTCAGGCGCCGATCCGCTGGCGCAGCTCGTCGAGCCGGGCCGCGACGGAACCGTCGATGACCTCCTCGCCGACCTGCACCTTGAGCCCGCCGAGCAGCGCCGGATCGACGTCCACGGTGAGCTTGAGGTCCTTGCCGTACAGCGAGTTCAGCTGCTGCTGCAGCCGGCCGCGCTGGTCCTCGGTCAGCGGTCGCGACGTGGTCACGTGCGCGATCCACCGCTGCCGGCGGGCCGCCACCTCCTCCGCGAAGCGCTCGACCAGACGGCCGACCAGGGCTCCGCGCGGCGAGAGCACGGCCTGCTCCACGAGGAGCAGTGCCTCGTCCGAGGCGCCCGGGGTCAGCCGGTGCGCCAGTCGCGTCTTGGCCTCGACCCCGGCGCGCTGGTCGCTGAGGGCGCGCTGCAGCTCGTGCGAGCCGTCCAGCACCCCCTTGAACGCGATCAGCTGGTCCACGACCTGCTCGAGGCCCTGGAGTCCGGCGCGGTTCTCGGCGGACGCCGCGGTGAGGGACACCCCGGCGTGCTCGAGGGCGTCGGCGAACTCGCGGTCGTCGCTCCAGCGCCGACCGGCGAGGTGCGCGACGATCTCCACGGCGTCCGGGGAGACCTTGTCGGCGAAGATCCGGCGCACGACCTGCTCGCGCCGCGGCCCCTCGTAGGAGGGGTCGGCCAGCGCGCGCCGCAGGGCGCCGTTCTCGTCGAGGATGGCGAGCACGGCGAACAGCTCACGGGCGAGCGCAGGGCTGGCGGAGCCGGCCCAGCGCTCGACCTCACGAGCGCTCTGCTGGGTGAATTCGTTCGCTGCGTCTGCCATTACCGCGCCGCACCTGCGTTCCGCTCCTGCTCCTGCTCGAGGTCGGCGAGGAAACGGTCGACCACCCGGTTGGACCGGGCGTCGTCGTCGAGGGACTCGCCCACGATCTTCGCCGCGAGCGTGGTCGCCAGGGCGCCCACCTCGTTGCGCAGGGAGACCACGGCCGCCGAGCGCTCCGCCTCGATGGTGCGGTGGGCATTCTCGGTGATGCGCGCCGACTCGGCGTTCGCCCGGTCCTTGAAGTCCGCGAGGATCTTCTCCCCCTCGAGGCGGGCCTCCTCGCGGATCTTCTGAGCTTCCAGGCGCGCGCTCTCGAGCTGCTGGTTGTACTCGTCGCGGGCGGCGGCGGCCTCGGCCTGCGCGGCCTTCGCCTTGGCCAGGCCACCTTCGATGGCCTCGGTGCGCTCACGGTAGACCCGCTCGAACGCCGGCACGACGAACTTGACGACGAGGAAGAGCAGGATCAGGAACCCGATGCCGGTGATCAGCATTTCCCAGACGTTGGGGAAGAGGGGGTTCGCCCCTTCCTCGGCTGCCAGCAACAGTGTCATGTGCGCGATTCCTGTTCTCTCAGAAGGACGTGTACTTGGTCAGGCACTCAGGCGATGAACGCGAGCACGAAGCCCAGAATCGCGAGGGCCTCGACCACGGCGAAGCCGAAGAACAGCATCGGCTGGAGCACGCGCTGCGACTCGGGCTGGCGGGCGACGGACTGCATGTACGCGGCGAAGATCAGACCCACGCCGATGCCACCGCCGATGGCAGCCAGACCGTAACCAATAGCGCTGAGCGAACCAGTCATGAGGGGTATTTCCTTTCTAGGTGCCCGGGGGCCGGGCGTCGTAGCCGTGTCGGCTCTGAACATTTCGAGGATGGACTGCGGGGTCCGGCCGGGGCCGGGGCTGCTCCACCGGCGTCAGTGGCCCTCTTGCAGGGCACCCTGGACGTACACGGCGAAGAGGAGGGTGAAGATGTAGGCCTGGAGGACCTGGATCAGGATCTCCAGGAAGTAGATGAACACGCCGAGCACGGTCGAGCCCAGGGCGACGACGCTGATGGCGCTGGCCTGGGAGAGCAGGTAGCCCGTCATGGACGCCGCGACCATCAGGGCGAGGTGACCGGCGAACATGGTGGCGAACACACGCAGGGCGTGCGTGACCGGGCGGATGATCAGGTTCGAGAGGAACTCGATCGGGATGAGGAAGATGTAGAGCAGCTTCGGGACGTCCGGCGGCATGGTCATCTTGCCCATGAAGCCGCCGAGGCCGTGGCGCTTGATGCCCATGAAGACCCAGGTGACGTAGGCGATGCCGGCCAGGACGTAGGCGGAGCCCGCGTGGGAGAGGGTCGGCAGCTGCAGCACCGGGATGGAGCCGAACAGGTTGTTCACCAGGATGAAGAAGAAGAACGTGAACAGCAGCGGGACGTAGGGGCGGAACTCCTTCTCACCGATGATGTCCCGGCCGAGGTGGTTGCGCACGAACCCGTAGCCGCTCTCCGCGAGGTACTGCGACTTCGACGGGACGAGCGCGTTGCGGCGGATGGCCCACATGAAGAAGCCGGCGATCAGGACGACCGACAGGAGGATCAGCAGCGTCTGCTTGCCGAACTCGAAGGTGCCCAGCGCGAAGAACGGCGGCAGGTGCATCTCCTCGACGGTCGGGGCGGTGAATCCTCCGGTGGCGGGGAGCCTGATGAGGGCGGCGTTCAATGCGGGTCCTTTCTGCAGTGCTCTGGCCGGTGGTCACGGTCGGGGCGCCGAGTCCGGGCCGGACTGGTGCGGGTTGTGTGGATCTCGCCCATCGGAGGTCAGGCTGCGACGCAACCCCTCCTGCATGTGGAGGTACACGACGTAGATCCCGGAGGCGGCGCCGATGCACGCTCCCAGGACCACGATCCACCGGGTTCCCAGCACGCGATCCGCACCCCACCCTACCAAACTCCAGAACCCCATCCCGATCACCACGTAGAGGAGTGTCGTGAGACCTCCGGAGAGCCCTCCGCCCTCCACGAGCTCCCCCGCGGTGCGCAGTCCGGGGCGCTCCCCGGGCCCGTCCTGCGGGGCCCCGGGGCCCTCCTCCGGCGGGGGCGTCCCGTCCGGGCGGGCCGGGTCGTCGCGGTCATCCGCGCTCATGGTCGTCCGTGCTCATGGTCGTCCTGCTTCCTGTCGTCCGGGGTCCTGCCGTCGCGCGTGCCGTCGCCGGCGGGGCCGGGTGCGACCGGGCCGTCCGGGTGCTCGGCCGCTGCCCGCCGCCGGGCCTCCAGCACCGGCTCCA
>NZ_PDDL01000112.1:0-11046 GCF_020833785.1 Kocuria sp. CCUG 69068 | reverse complement strand
CCCGGCCGCCCCGCGGCAGGACGCCCCGTCGGCGGCACCGGCCGGCGCCGACCGGAACGCACGGCTGAGCTTCCGGGAGCGCCACGCCGCGGCCATCGCCGCGGGGCGCAAGGCACCCGCCTCCGCCGCGGCCCCGCAGGACAGCGGCGTAGAATGGGACGACTCCTTCGTGCCCAGCTCGGACGACGAGGCGCTCGAGGACTCCACCCTCTACGGCCGCGCCGCGATCGAGCGGATCCTCGGGGGGATGCTGATCGAGGAGCGGGACCTCCACACCGGGGAGTGAGCCGGGACCGCCCCGCGCACCGGCACCCCGGTGACGTCGTGGCCGAGGACGATCAGGAGGGCCGTGCACCGGCCCGGAAATCGAGGGAAACGTGTACGAAGGCGCTGTTCAGGATCTGATCGACGAGCTGGGCCGGTTGCCCGGCGTCGGGCCGAAGTCCGCGCAGCGGATCGCGTTCCACCTCCTCGACGCCGACAAGGAGGACGTCCGGCGGCTGGCCGACGCCATGACGGCGGTCAAGGACAAGGTGAAGTTCTGCCGGATCTGCGGGAACGTGTCCGAGCTGGACGAGTGCGCCATCTGCCGCGACGCCCGCCGGGACGACAGCGTCATCTGCGTGGTCGAGGAGTCGAAGGACGTCATGGCCATCGAGCGCACCCGCAGCTTCCGCGGCCGGTACCACGTCCTGGGCGGGGCGATCAGCCCCATCCAGGGCATCGGCCCCGACCAGCTGCGCATCCGGGAGCTCATGACGCGGCTCTCCGGCGACACCGTGCAGGAGGTCGTGCTCGCCACCGACCCGAACCTGGAGGGCGAGGCCACCGCCACCTACCTCTCCCGCATGCTCAAGACCCTCGGGATCCGCGTGACCCGCCTGGCCTCCGGGCTGCCCGTGGGCGGCGATCTCGAGTACGCCGACGAGGTGACCCTCGGCCGCGCGTTCGAGGGCCGGACGGTCGTCGCCTGACGCACTCGCGTAGGATGTCCTGGTGCCCTGCCGCGGGGAGCGGGCGCACGGCCCGGCCCCGACCGCCGGCCGCCCTCGAGCACAGGAGTTGAACCCATGAGCCTGATCGTGCAGAAGTTCGGTGGATCCTCCGTCGCGGACGCCGACGGCATCCGCCGCGTTGCACGGCGGATCGTCGAGACGCGCAACAGGGGCCACGACGTCGTCGTCGTCGTCTCCGCGATGGGCGACACCACGGACGAGCTCCTGGACCTCGCCCACGAGGTCACCCGCAAGCCCCCGGCCCGCGAGCTCGACATGCTGCTCACCGCCGGCGAGCGGATCTCCATGGCGCTGCTGGCCATGGCGGTGTCCGGGATGGGCGCTCCCGCCCAGTCCTTCACCGGGTCGCAGGCGGGGATGGTCACCGACGGCGCGCACGGCGCCGCCCTCCTCGTGGAGGTCAATCCGCTGCGCGTGCGCGAGTCCCTGGACCAGGGCAACATCGCGATCATCGCCGGGTTCCAGGGCGTGCACCGCCAGACCAAGGACATCACCACCCTGGGCCGCGGCGGCTCGGACACCACGGCCGTGGCGCTGGCCGCGGCCCTCGACGCCGACGTCTGCGAGATCTACTCCGACGTCGACGGCGTGTTCACCGCCGATCCCCGCATCGCGCCCAGGGCCCGCAAGCTGGACGTGGTCAGCAGCGAGGAGATGCTCGAGCTCGCCGCGAACGGCGCGAAGATCCTGCACCTGCGCTGCGTCGAGTACGCCCGCCGCTTCGGCGTGAAGCTGCACGTCCGCTCGTCCTTCTCCCACAACGAGGGCACCTGGGTCATCCCGGGCCCCGAAGACGCCGTCACCTCCCCGAAGGAGATCCCGTTGGAACAGCCGCTCATCTCCGGCATCGCCCACGACCGCACGCAGGCGAAGGTCACCGTCGTCGGAGTGCCGGACAAGCCCGGCATCGCCGCCCGGATCTTCCGGCTGCTCGCGGAGGCGAAGGTCAACGTGGACATGATCGTGCAGAACATCTCCACCGGCGACGACCCGCTGACGGACCTCTCCTTCACGGTGGACGAGTCCCAGGGCGATCTGGCCATGAGCCTGCTGCGCGCCGCCGAGGAGAAGATCGGCTACGCGGGCCTGGAGTACGACGACGAGGTCGGCAAGCTCTCCCTCGTGGGCGCCGGCATGAAGTCGAACCCCGGGGTGACCTTCACGTTCTTCGAGGCGCTCGCGGCCGCGAACATCAACATCGACATGATCTCGACCTCCGAGGTCCGGATCTCGGTGGTCACGGCCGCCGACCGGCTCGACGAGGCCGTGCGCGTGGTGCACAGCGCCTTCGGCCTGGACTCCGACGAGGAGGCCACGGTCCACGCGGGGACCGGCCGCTGATCCCCGTGCCGCGCTCCACCGGTCCGTCGACGACGGGGCGGGTCCCGTGACCCGCCCCGTCGTCGTCCTGTCCCGCGAGGAGTGGGCGCCGCGGTCGCACGCCCACGAGCAGCGCGCGGCGCGCCGCGCGGACCCGTTCGTGGCCCGCCGCCACCGCGGGCACAAGCACCCGGTCGAGGACTTCCTGTTCACCTACTACACCCTCAAGCCCGCGCAGCTGAAGCGCTGGCACCCAGGGGCGGGCACCGTGCTGCTGGACGCCGCGGACCGCGCCGGGGAGAAGTTCTACCGCGCGCTCACCGGCGCCGAGCTCACGGCCCTGGGGCTCAGCGCCCGGGACGGGGCCGTGACCGTGGACGACGACGCCCTCCGGGCCCGGCGGGCCCCCGCGATCGACTTCGCCCGGGCGGTGCTGGGCGCGCACGCGGGCAACCCGGGCTTCTTCGGCTGCTTCGGCCTGCACGAGTGGGCGATGGCCTACCGCTCGGAGGACAACGACCTCCGCCACGAGCAGCTCGAGCTGCGGCTCGGGGCCGCGGGCACGGACGCCGTGGTGGAGTCCGCCCGGATCCGGTGCACCCACTTCGACGCGTTCCGGTTCTTCCAGCCGCAGGCCGTGCCGCTCAACGAGCTGCGGCCCACCCGGGAGTCCCAGCGCCGGATGGAGCAGCCGGGCTGCCTGCACGCCACCATGGACCTCTACAAGTGGGCGTACAAGCTCGTCCCGGGGATCCCCTCCGAGCTGCTGATGGACTGCTTCGAGCTGGCGTGGGACGTGCGGGAGACCGACATGCGGGCCGCCCCCTACGACCTCTCCGGCTGGGGCTACGAGCCCGTGCGGATCGAGACGCCGGAGGGCAAGGCCGAGTACGTGCGCCGGCAGCGGGAGTTCGCCCGGCGCGCCGAGCCGCTGCGCCGCCGGCTCGGCGCGGCCCTCGAGGTCCTCGACCCGGCCCGCGCCACCGACGGGGCGGCGGCGTGAGCGCGCCCGGGGAGCCCGCCGGCGGCTGGGAGCGGATCGTGGCGGTCTCCGCCGTGCCGGACCCGCTCGACTTCGTGACGGCGCCCTCCAGCACGGGGCCGGTCCTCGTCACCCGTGACGCCGGGGGCGCGCTGCACGTGCTGCGCAACACCTGCACCCACCAGCAGGCCACCGTGTGCCGGGAGTCCGCCGGGCGCGCCGAGACGTTCGAGTGCCCCAACCACTTCTGGGTCTTCGCCGCCGACGGGCGGTTCGTGGGGTCCCGCCTGGCCCTGGCGGCCGGCCGGGAGGCACCGCCGGACCCTGCCAAGGACCTCCTGCGGGCGGCGGCGGTCGACGTGGTCGAGGGCTGGGTCGTGGCCCGCTTCGGCTGAGGCGGGGTCAGTGCGGCGCGGGCGCGCCGTCGTCGTCGCGCCGCTGCCGCCCCGCGAGCCAGGCCTGGACGTCCGAGCGCCGGATGCGGCGGTGGCTGCCCCGGTACTGCACGGGCAGGGCGCCCTCGGTGGTGAGGTTGCGCAGATAGGTGGCCGAGATCCCGGCGAGGGCGGCCGCCTGCGAGGTGGTCAGCAGGTCCTCCGGGGAGTCGGGGGCGGCCCCGTCCTCGCCGTGGCGGGCGAGCCAGGCCTGGACGTCCGCGCGCCGGATCCGGCGGTGGCTGCCCCGGTACTGCACGGGGAGGACGCCCTCCGTGGTGAGGTTGCGCAGATAGGTGGCCGAGATGCCGGCGAGCGCGGCCGCCTGCGAGGTGGTCAGCAGGTCCCCGGGGTCCGCCGGCGGCTCCGCGGCGGAGGTCACCGCGGCGGACGTCACCGTGACGGCCTCCCCGCGGGTCATCCGGGAGAGGAGGTCCACGACGGCGTCGCGCGCCCCCTCGGGCAGGCGCAGGGAGGTGCCGTCCACGAAGACCGTCACGTCCCGGGCCTCGAGGGCGTCCGCGAGCCGCTCGGCCTCACGGCCGCTGAGTCCGGGGGTGGTCGTCGCTGGGTGCTGGGTCATGGGCCCATTGTTCCAGCACCGCCCCGTCCCCCTCCGCCGGCGGCGGACCGGGCTCGGTCCGTCCCGCGCCGCCAGCGGAGGACGGCGAGCCACAGCAGCACCCCCGCCAGGCCCATCGTGCCGGGCACGAGCACGGGGGACGGCCCGACGGCCCCGCTGGTCGCCGCCCACAGCCGGGCCGCGCCCGACATCGCGTCCCAGGCCTCGGCGTACCGCGGGTCCAGCGGTCCGGCCCGCAGGTTCGCCAGGACGTGCTCGTAGACGCCGTAGGCGCTGCCGAGCACGGAGACGACCGCGGCGACCCGCACGGTGCGGGCCGTCCCGGTGGTGCGCCGCACCAACCACGCCACGGCTCCGAGCAGCAGCACGGCCAGCACCGCCCACGGCACCAGCTGGGCGGGTCCCTGCCAGTGCCGCAGCATCGCCAGCTCGGTCAGGGCGCCGAGAACCGTGCCGATCCCCAGCAGGGTCAGGACCCGGCGGTAGACCGAGACCAGGCGTGCGTCGGCGGTGCGGGCCCCTGCGGTCTGCGGTGCGGTGCTCATGGCACCACGGTCTACCGGACACGCCTTGGAGAATCCCGGGGGGCCCACCGCCCGGGCGGCCTGCCGGCGGGTGACCCCTACCACACCCGGCGGGCGGTCCGGGCCCGGCACGACCGGCGTGCCCGAGCCGATAGAATGGCTGACGTTCGCCGGATCCCGGCCCGCTGCTCGACCCTCAGGAGTTCCCCGATGGCCCGCATTGTTGTCGACGTCATGCCCAAGCCCGAGATCCTCGACCCGCAGGGGAAGGCGATCGCCAACGAACTGCCCCGCATCGGCCTGGACGGCTTCGCCGGTGTCCGGCAGGGCAAGCGCTTCGAGCTGACCGTCGACGGCGAGGCCACCGAGGACGCGCTGGCCCAGGCCCGCGAGGCCGCGGAGAAGCTGCTCTCCAACCCCGTCATCGAGGACGTCGTACGCGTGGCCGTGCTCGACGAGACCGAGGAGAACTGAGCATGGCCGGTCTCGAGACCCCCCTCATCGCGGACCTCTCCGGCCCCGCGCCGGACGCTGGGCTCGCCGGCGCGCGCGTCGGCGTCGTGACCTTCCCCGGCACCCTCGACGACCGCGACGCGGCGCGCGCCGTGACGCTGGCCGGCGGCACCCCCGTCCCCCTCTGGTACGCCGACGAGGACCTGCAGGGCGTCGACGCCGTGATCCTGCCCGGCGGCTTCTCCTACGGCGACTACCTGCGCGCCGGGGCCATCGCCCGGTTCGCCCCCATCATGGCGCCGATCATCGACGGCGCGAACGCCGCGGGCACCTCCGGGTCCGCTCCGCTGCCGGTCCTCGGGATCTGCAACGGCTTCCAGATGCTCACCGAGTCGCACCTGCTGCCGGGTTCCATGATCAAGAACGAGCGCCTGAAGTTCCTGTGCCGGGACCAGCGCCTGCGCGTGGAGAACAGCACGACCGTGTGGACCACCGAGTTCGAGCAGGGCCAGGAGATCGTGGTCCCGCTCAAGAACCAGGACGGCCAGTACGTGGCGGACGAGCGGACCCTCGACGCCCTCGAGGCCGAGGGCCGCGTGGTCTTCCGCTACGTCGGGGGCAACCCCAACGGGTCCCGGCGGGACATCGCCGGGATCTGCAACGCCGGCGGCAACGTGGTGGGCCTCATGCCGCACCCCGAGCACGCGGTCGAGCCGGGCTTCGGCGCGGACTCCTCGGCCTCCGGCGAGGTCGGCATGCGCGACGGCACGGACGGGCTGGGCCTGTTCGTCTCCGCCCTCAAGGCACTGGTCAAGTAAGGGACACCGAGCACTCCATGAGCGACAAGCACTTCAACCTGGACACCGTCGAGCACGCGACGGCCACCCCCGACACCGAGCTGCCCTGGGCCGAGCTGGGCCTCAAGGACAACGAGTTCGAGGAGATCAAGAAGATCCTCGGCCGCCGGCCCACCGCCGCGGAGCTCGCCATGTACTCGGTCATGTGGTCCGAGCACTGCTCCTACAAGTCCTCCAAGGTCCACCTGCGCCAGTTCGGCGAGAAGGTCACCGAGGAGATGAAGAAGGACCTGCTGGTGGGCATCGGCGAGAACGCCGGCGTCACCGACCTCGGGGACGGCTGGGCCGTGACCTTCAAGATCGAGTCCCACAACCACCCGTCCTACGTGGAGCCCTACCAGGGCGCCGCCACGGGCGTCGGCGGGATCGTGCGCGACATCATCTCGATGGGCGCCCGGCCCGTGGCCGTCATGGACCCGCTGCGCTTCGGGGCGATCGACCACCCGGACACCGCGCGCGTGGTGCACGGCGTGGTGGCGGGCGTGGGCGGCTACGGCAACTCCCTGGGCCTGCCCAACGTGGGCGGGGAGGTCGTCTTCGACTCCTGCTACCAGGGCAACCCGCTCGTCAACGCGCTCGCCGTGGGCGTGATGCGCCACGAGGACATCCGCCTCGCCAACGCCTCCGGCGTGGGCAACAAGGTGGTGCTGTTCGGCGCCCGCACCGGCGGCGACGGCATCGGGGGCGCCTCCGTGCTCGCCTCGGAGTCCTTCGACGACGCCAAGCCGTCCAAGCGGCCGGCCGTCCAGGTGGGCGACCCGTTCGCGGAGAAGGTGCTCATCGAGTGCTGCCTCGAGCTGTTCAAGGGCTCCCTCGTGGAGGGCATCCAGGACCTGGGGGCCGCGGGCATCTCGTGCGCCACCTCGGAGCTGGCCTCCAACGGGGAGGGCGGCATGCACGTGGACCTGACCCAGGTGCTCCTGCGCGACCCCACCCTGACCCCGGGCGAGATCCTCATGTCGGAGTCCCAGGAGCGCATGATGGCGGTCGTGACCCCCGAGAAGGTCGCCGCCTTCGAGGCCGTGATGGACAAGTGGGACGTCGAGCACTCCTGGATCGGCGAGGTCACCGGCACCGGCCGGCTCGTGATCGAGTGGGACGACGAGGTCATCGTCGACGTCGACCCCCGCACCGTCGCCCACGAGGGCCCCGTCTACGACCGGCCCTACACCCGGCCCGCGGACCAGGACCGGCTCCAGGCCGACCGCTTCGCCGGATCCCCGGCCGACGCCGGGCGACCCTCGGGCGCGGAGCTCAAGCACGCCGTCCTCGAGCTCATGGCCTCCCCGAACCTCTGCGCCAAGGACTGGGTCACCGACCAGTACGACCGCTACGTGCAGGGCAACACCGCCATGGCGATGCCCGACGACGCCGGGGTGGTCCGCGTGGACGAGGAGACCGGCCTCGGCGTGGCCCTGTCCACCGACTGCAACGGCCGCTACGCCTACCTGGACCCGTACGCCGGCGCGCAGCTGGCCCTGGCCGAGGCCTACCGCAACGTGGCCACCGCCGGCGCCCGCCCCGCGGCCGTCTCCGACTGCCTGAACTTCGGCTCCCCCGAGGACCCGGAGACCATGTGGCAGTTCGCCGAGGCCGTGCGCGGGCTCGCCGACGGCTGCCAGCAGCTGGGGGTGCCCGTGACGGGCGGCAACGTGTCCCTCTACAACCAGACCGGCGGCGTGGCCATCCACCCGACGCCCGTGGTGGCGATGCTGGGCGTGCTCGACGACGTCCGGCGGCGCACGCCGTCGGGCTGGCGCGAGGACGGCCAGGCGATCTACCTGCTCGGGACCACCCGGGACGAGCTGGACGGCTCCGAGTGGGCGAACCTGCGCGGGCACCTCGGCGGGCTCCCCCCGGCCGTGGACCTCGCCCAGGAGAAGCTGCTCGGCGACCTGCTGATCAACATGTCCCGCGACGGCATGATCGACGCCGCGCACGACGTCGCCGAGGGCGGCCTCGCGGCGACCCTCGCCGAGATGGCGCTGCGCTTCGACACCGGTGCGCGCATCGGGCTGGGCGAGGTGTGCGAGCGCGACGGCGTGGACCTGTTCACCATGCTCTTCTCCGAGACCCAGGGACGGGCCGTGGTGGCCGTGCCGCGCAGCGAGGAAGTACGGTTCAAGGACATGTGCACCATGCGCGCCTATCCGCACACGCGGATCGGCGTGGTGGACACCGAGAACCGCGCGCTGGACGTGCAGAGCGAGTTCGGCATCGGCCTGGACGAGCTCCGCACCGCGCACGAGGGCACGCTGCCGAAGTACTTCGGCTGATCGCCCGCCGGGGGCGGAGCCCCGCCCCCGGCACCCCGCTCCACGGATCCCCCCGTCCACCCTCGGCACCCGGACCCGCAGAAAGCAGCACCAGCATGACTGAGGACCTCGAGGCCCAGCGCCCCGCACCCGTCCTGGAGACGGAACGGCTCCTGCTCCGCCCCTTCACCGCCGAGGAGCTCGACGCCGTGGCGGCCGGCGAGCACGGCGCCCACTTCGCCCACGGCTTCCCGACCGCCGAGGACATGGACTTCGCCCGCGAGTCCCTCATGGCCGGGGGCTACTTCTTCACGGAGTCCGTGTACGCGCGGATGGCCGTCGTGGAGAAGTCGACCGGCGAGATCGTCGGCACGGCCGGCTTCGTGGGCCCGCCGATCGACGACGAGCTCGAGATCGTGGGCTCCCTCGCCGCGGACCGCCGGAACCTGGGCTACGCGCAGGAGGGCATCACCGCGCTGCTCGGCGTCGCGTTCGCGGACCCCGCGGTCACCGGGGTGCGCGCCAGCGTGCCCGGGGACAACGCACCGGCCGCGCAGGTGCTCGTCGCCGCGGGCTTCGTCCACCGCGAGACCCCCGGCCCGGAGACCGACTACGTCCTGCCGCGCCCCGCGTAGACCGCGCGGCGCCGGAACCTAGACTGGCGAGGTGATCCCGGCCCTGTTCCCCTTCAGCGGCATCCCCGCGCACCTCCTCCCGGAGACCGCGACGATCGTCGTGCTGGTGCTGGGGCTGCTCATCAACCTGGTGGCCCTGGGCTGGATCCCGCACAACCGGCGGCCCTCCGTGGCCCTGGCCTGGCTGCTCGCGATCTTCCTGCTGCCCTACGTGGGGATCCTGCTGTTCCTGGCCATCGGCTCCGCCAAGCTGCCGAAGAAGCGGATGGCGATGCAGGCGAAGATGAACGACGTCATCCGCGAGAACACCCCGGACCTCCACATCCTGGGCAACACGGACGAGGAGCTGCCCGAGTGGGTGGCCTCCACCGCGGCCCTGAACTACAAGCTCGGCGCCCTGCCCATGGTCGGCGGCAACTCCTTCGAGATCCTCACCGACAACCACGAGGCGATGCGGATCATGGCGGACGCCGTGGACCGGGCCCGGGACTACGTCCACTTCGAGTTCTACATCGTGGCCATCGACGACGCCTCGCGTCCCCTCCTGGAGTCCCTGGTGCGCGCCCACCGGCGGGGGGTGCGGGTGCGGGTGCTCATCGACCACCTCGGCTCCGTGGGCTACCCGGGGTATCGGGGGATGATCAAGCGCTTCGACGAGGCCGGGCTGCCGTGGCAGCGCATGCTGCCCGTCCGGCCGTGGAAGGGCGAGTGGCAGCGGCCCGACCTGCGCAACCACCGCAAGATCCTCGTGGTCGACGGCTCCCTGGCCTACACGGGTTCGCAGAACATCATCCACCGCTCCTACAACAAGCGCCGGAACCGCCGGAAGGGGCTCGAGTGGAAGGACCTGATGCTCGAGTGCACCGGTCCCGTGGTCGCCGAGCTCAACGCCCTGTTCACGAGCGACTGGTACTCCGAGACCGGCGACCTCCTGCTCGACGAGGCCGCCCGCGACCTCCCGGACACCCAGGGGCCGGTCTTCGCCCAGGTCGTGCCCTCCGGCCCCGGGTTCGAGACGGAGAACAACCTGCGCCTGTTCAACCATCTGATCTACAACGCCAACGAGCAGATCGTCATCGCCAGCCCGTACTTCGTCCCGGACGAGTCGCTGATGCACGCGCTGACCACCGAGGCGCAGTCCGGGGTGGACGTGCGGCTGTTCGTGGGCGAGACCTCGGACCACTTCCTGGCCTACCACGCCCAGAACTCCTACTACCAGGAGCTCGTCGAGGCCGGCGTGAAGATCTACCGGTACCGCTCCCCCACCGTGCTGCACGCCAAGTTCGTGCTCGTGGACGACTACGTCTCCGTGATCGGCTCGTCCAACATGGACGAGCGCTCGTTCGCCCTGGACCTCGAGATCTCCGTGTTCATCGCGGACCGGGACTTCCGGCGGCGGATGGACGCGGTGGTCGCCGAGTTCCTCGAGGCCAGCACCCTGCTGGACTTCGACGCGTGGAACCGTCGGCCGCTGTGGCACAAGTACGCCGACAACGTGGCCCGGCTGACCTCGGCCCTGCTCTGAGGGGCCGAGCCCCCGCTCAGACCTCCAGGACGCCGCGCACGATCGAGTCCCCCGAGTGCGTCGGGTCGCCGTCGATCGGCTCGTTCGAGACGTCCACGACCGGGAACTCGCCGACGTCCAGGTTCTCGGGCAGCACGAACACGGCCTCGTCCCCTGCCATCACGCCGAGGCTGACCATCCGCTGCGCGTCGGGGGCGAGCAGCCAGACCTCCTTGAACCCGTCCACGTCGGCGGGGTCGGTCCGCACCACCAGCTGACGGGTCCCGTCCGAGCGCTCGTCCACCTCCGCCGAGCCGCGGGCGGTGTAGCCGGCGAGGGGCTCGAGCTCCGCCGTGGCCAGCACCGTGGGGTCCGGCTCAAGGCCCAGGCGCTGCGCGCCCCAGACCGAGACGCCGCCCACGAGCAGCGCCGCGGCGGCCGCGGCGGCGGCCAGGGGGTACGGCACCCCGCGCCGGGGCCTGC
>NZ_PDDL01000111.1:0-11098 GCF_020833785.1 Kocuria sp. CCUG 69068 | reverse complement strand
CTGACGCTCGACGACGCCGCCGCCGCGGCCGCCGTGGCGGCGACCGTCGACGCGGCCCGCGCCGCGGGCCCGCAGGACCCGGTGGCCTCGCTGGTCCGCTACGTGCACGACCGGCACCCGGGCGACCGCGGGCTGCTGGTCGCGGTGTGCATGCACCACGTCCGCCTCGCCCCGGGGCAGTCCCTGCACACCCCGGCCGGGCAGCTCCACGCGTACCTGTCCGGGACGGCGATCGAGGTGATGAGCTCCTCGGACAACGTCCTGCGCGCCGGGCTGACGGGCAAGCACGTGGACGTGGCCGAGCTGCTCGCCGTGCTGGCCGACGAGCAGGCGGCCCCGGAGGTCGTCGAGCCCGCCGCCGACGAGCACGGCCGCCGCGTCTACCCCCTGTGGGACGAGCGGCTGTCGCTGACCGCCCACGAGCTCGTGCCGGGACGGGCCGTGCCCGTCGGGCTGCGGGGCACCACGGTCCTGCTGAGCACCGGGGACCGGGTGCTGGTGCGGGCCGCCGGCCGGGAGTGGGAGCTGGCCGGCGGGGAGTCGCTGCTGCACCGGGGCGGCCCCGGCACCGTCGAGCTGTCCGGCGACGCCAGGGTGTTCACGGTCTCCTGCCGCTGAGCCGCCCCCGGCGCGCGGCGCCGCTCAGGGGGTGGTCAGCTCCGTGCGGACCTCGATGAGCGTGGGGCCCTCGGCCGCGAGACCCTGCCGCACCAGGTCGGCGAGCTCCGCGGCCGTGCCCGCGGCCTGCGCGGGCACCCCGTAGCCCCGCGCGAGGCTCAGGAAGTCGATGCCCGGCACGTCCAGCCCCGGCACGTCCCCCGTGCCCAGCATGCCCGCGAACCAGCGCAGCGCGCCGTAGGTGCCGTTGTTGAGGATCACGAACACGACCGGGACCCGGTACTGCGCCGCGCTCCACAGGGCGGTGATCCCGTAGTTGGCCGACCCGTCGCCGACCACCCCGATGACGGGACGGTCCGGCCGGGCCAGCTTCACGCCGACCGCCGCGGGCAGCCCGAAGCCCAGGCCGCCGGAGGCCGGCCAGAAGTAGGAGCCGGGCTCCCGCAGGTCCATGTGCCTCCAGAAGTCCCCGTTGGTGGAGGTCGACTCCACCACGTAGGCGGTGTCCGCCGGCGCCGTCTCGCGCAGCACCTCGAACACGGCGCCCGGGTGGAAGACGCCGTCCACGGGCTCGCGGGCGGGCGGCGGCACCGTCCACCCGACCGGGGCGGCCGGGCGCGCCCCGCCGCGCCGCTCGTGCAGGGCGGCCACCAGGGCCGCGGCCGTCGCGGCGAGCCCGGCCACGAACGAGGTCCCGAACGGCGCCCGGGCGGCCTCGCCCGGGTCCTCGGTGACGTGCAGCAGCTGCGTGCCCTCGGCCAGGTACCGGGCGGGCTCGTACTGGTGGTAGCGGAAGACGGGGGCGCCGAGCACCAGGACCACGTCGTTCTCCTCGAGGGCGGCGTGCACGCCCCGCTCCGAGGCGGGGAGGACCCCGCGGAACTGCGGGTGCCGGTTGGGGAAGGGCAGCCGGTAGGGGGAGGGCGCCACCCACACGTCGGCGCCGAGCAGCTCGGCGAGCGCGCGGCTGACCCCGTTCGCCGCCACGGCGTCCACCTCGGAGCCCAGCACCAGCGCGGGCCGGCGGGCTCCGGCCAGCAGGCCGGCGATCTCCTGCACGTGCTCGGGGGCCGGGTGCAGGCCCTCGGCCACCCGCCGGGGCAGCAGGTAGTCGTCGTTGTCGGCGGACTCCCGGTCCCAGTCGTCGTAGGGGACCGAGACGTAGGTGGGGCCGCGGGACCCGGTGCACGCCTCCCACAGGGCTTGGTCCAGCATGCGGGGGACGTCCTGCGCGGACAGCGGCTCGCCCGCCCACTTCGTCAGCGGGGAGGTCAGGTCCGGGGCCGCCACGTTGGCGAGCATGGGCTCCGCGCCGATCGTGGCGCGCACCTGCTGGCCGGCCGTGACCACGAGCGGGGTGTGCGAGCTGGCGGCGTTGGTCAGCGCGCCCATGGCGTTGCCCGTGCCGGAGGCCGAGTGCAGGTTCACGAGCGCCGGCCGGCCCGTGGCCTGCGCGTAGCCGTCGGCCATGCCCACGACCACTCCCTCGTGCAGCCCCAGGACGTACCGGATGCCGGGGGGCAGGTCCCGCAGGAAGGGCAGCTCGTTGGAGCCCGGGTTGCCGAACACGGTGTCGAGGCCCCGGGCCTGCATCCAGCGGTGGGTCCTGGCACGGATGGTGGTCACGCTGCGCTCCAATCGGGACGCGGCACCGGCGTGCCGCCTCACCGCGAGAGTAGAAGGGGGCCGGGGGCACGGCCAGTCGATGTTTTCTATCCCCTCATAGACGGCGACGATGCCAGGGCCCGGGCCGCAGCGGCGCCGACGGGTCCGGCGAGACGGACTCCCGCAGCGTGTCCACGACCAGCCGCGCGAACCACTGCTGCGCCGGGCGCTGGTGGGCGGTCTCGCGGGTGTAGGCGGCCAGCTGCAGGACCGGCATCTCGACCGGGTGCGGGAAGACCCGGATCCCGGCCGCCTCCTGGAGCGTCTCGGCGAGGAACCGCGGCAGCACCGCGAGGCAGTCGGTGCGCTCCACCACGGAGACCAGGCCCGTGAAGTGGGACAGCCGCAGGGCCGTGCTGCCCGGGGCGCCCGCCCGCTCCGCCGCGACCTCGGCGAGGTCGTGGCCCATCGACGGGGCGAGCCGGATCCGCGGCTCCTCCGCGAACTGCTCGAGCGTGAGCCGCTCCCGGACCCGCGGGTGGCCGCGGGCCGCGATCACCACGTACTCGTCGGTGCCGACGACGGTGCGGACGATGCCGGGCCCGCCGATGTACGGGGCGCAGATCGCGGCGTCCACCCGGTTGCGCAGCAGGTCCTCCGGGACGCGCTCCACGTCCAGGGGCAGCACGGTCAGCTCCACACCGGGTGCCTGCTCCCGCAGCGCCACCATGACGGACGGCAGGAACGCCAGCTCCCCGAGGTCGGTCAGCGCCAGGGTGAAGCGCTCGCGGGCGGTCTCCGGGTCGAACAGCCCGCCCGAGGAGACGGCCGCGGTCACCTGGGCGATCCCCGCCTTGACCTGCGGGAAGATGCTCCTCGCGAACGGCGTGGGGCTCAGGCCCCGGCCCTCCCGGACGAACAGCTGGTCGTTGCACTGCCGGCGCAGGTTCTTCAGAGCGTGGCTCACCGTGGGCTGGGTGAGGTGCAGCTCGGCGGCGGCCCCCGTGACGCTGCCCTGCTCGTAGACCGTGCAGAACACGCGCATCAGGTTCAGGTCCAGCTCCACGGCACCCCTCCTCGGTCAGCGACTCATAGATGTCATACATCGGTCCATCGACAACATGCACTGGTTTGTGAATGCTACGTCACTAGAGTGATCCCCATCACAACGGGCACCGGACGACACAGGGGAGGCACGATGCGGCGACCGCTCATCGGCTTGGGAGCAGCAGGATCCGTACTGGCGCTGGCCGCGTGCGGCGGCGGCGGCGACAGCGGAGGCGGCACGGAGGCCGAGGGGGAGATGCAGGCCGTCACCGTCGGCGTCATCCCCATCGTCGACACCGCCGCCATCTGGCTGGGCGAGGAGCAGGGCTTCTTCGAGGAGGAGGGGATCGACCTCGACATCCAGACCACCAGCGGCGGCGCCGCCGCCGTGCCGGGCGTGGTCAGCGGGGACTTCGACTTCGCCTTCGGCAACACCCTGTCCGTCATGGTCGCCCAGGGCGAGGGGCTGGACCTCGAGTACGTCGCCAACGGCACCACGACCTCGGGCGACACCGAGCGGGACTTCGGCGCCGTGGTGGTGCCCGCCGACTCGGACATCCAGGGCCCCGAGGACCTGGCCGGCAAGACGGTGTCGGTGAACAACCTCAACAACATCGGCGACACGACGATCCGCCACGTCGTCGAGCAGGCCGGCGGGGACCCGCAGAGCATCGACTTCGTGGAGGTCGGCTTCCCGGACGCCCCGGCCGCGCTCGACCGCGGCCAGGTGGACGCGGCCTGGATCCTCGACCCGTTCCTCACCCAGGTCCTCGACGAGGGCGCCCGCGCGGTGTCCTACAACTTCGTGGAGTTCGACCCGGAGCTCGACATCGCCGGCTACTTCACGACCGCCCAGAAGCTCGAGGAGGACCCCGAGCTGGTGGAGAAGTTCCAGAACGCCATGAACCGCTCGCTCGAGTACGCGAACGAGAACCCGGACGCGGTCCGGGAGATCGTCGGGACCTACACGGAGATCAGCGACGAGCTGCGCGCCGAGATGGCCCTGCCGCGCTTCCGCACCGAGTTCGACCGCGAGGCGCTGCAGAAGCTGGGCGACGCCGCCGTGGAGTACGGGACCCTCGAGCAGGCCCCCGACCTCGACGCGCTGCTGCCGTAGCCGTCCGCGGACCCGGCACCCGAGGGAGGGAGCACGACATGGCACGAAAGCGCACGGGACGGGCCTGGGGGCCCGGGGTTCTCGGGGTGCTGGGGATCCTCGGGTTCCTGCTCACCTGGGAGCTGCTGCCCCTGACGGGGATCGTCGACCCCCGGTACCTGCCCCCGGCCAGCGCGGTCCTGCTGGAGCTCGGGGAGCAGCTCGGCTCGGCGGGCTTCTGGCTGGCGGTCTGGCAGACCGTCCGGGCCTGGTTCCTCGGGCTGCTGATCGCCGCGGTCGCCGCGATCGTCCTGGGGCTGGTCATCGGCAGCAGCACGTTCCTGCGCCGGGCCACCCACAGCACGATCGAGTTCCTCCGGCCCATCCCGTCGGTCGCGCTCATCCCGCTGGCCGTCCTGCTGTTCGGCGTGCAGCTCGAGTCCACCCTGCTGCTGGTCGTGTACGCGTCCTTCTGGCAGATCCTCATCCAGGTCCTCTACGGGGTCGGGGACGTGGACACCGTGGCGCAGGACACGGCCAAGAGCTACGGGCTCGGGACGCTGGCCCGCGTCCGGTACGTCACGTGGCCCACGTCCCTGCCCTACGTGATCACCGGGCTGCGGCTCGGGGCGGCCGTGGCGCTGATCCTGGCGGTCACCGCCCAGCTCGTGATCGGCACGCCGGGGCTGGGCCGGGAGATCTCCCTGGCCCAGTCCGGCGGCGCCGTCACGGCCATGTACGCGTTCATCGTCACGGCCGGGCTGCTGGGCGTGCTCATCAACCTGGGGATGCGGGCGCTCGAGCGCCGGGCGCTGGCCTGGCACTCGTCCGTCCGCGGAGAGGTGGCGGTGTGAGACTCGTCAAGACCCTGGGCTACGCGCTCGCGCTGCCCGTCCTGCTGGTCCTGCTGTGGTGGGCCTACACCCTGACGACGACCAACTTCTACGTCCCGGAGCCGGGCGAGTTCGCCACGACGTTCGTGGACGTCTGGTTCGGCGACCGGTTCTTCGACGACGTGCTGCCGAGCATCGGCCGGCTCCTGGTGGGGCTGGCGCTGTCCATCCTGGTCGGCGTCGTCGCCGGTCTCGTGATCGGGTCGGTGCGCTGGCTGCGGAACCTGCTGGAGCCCGTGCTCGAGTTCTTCCGGGCGATCCCGCCTCCGGTGCTGGTGCCCGTGCTGATGCTGCTCATCGGCGTCAACGACCAGATGAAGGTGGTGGTGATCGTGCTCGGGTCCGTGTGGCCCGTCCTGCTGAACACCATCGAGGGCGTGCGCTCGGTCGACTCCGTCATGAACGAGACGGCGCGCTCGTACGGGATCCACGGGTGGTCGCGGATCGTCCACCTGGTGATCCCCGCCGCCAGCCCCCAGATGATGGCCGGCATCCGGCAGGCCCTGTCGATCGGGCTGATCCTGATGGTGATCTCGGAGATGTTCGCCTCGTCCTCGGGGCTCGGCTTCACCATCGTGCAGTTCCAGCGATCGTTCGCCATCCCCGAGATGTGGAGCGGCATCGCCGTCCTGGGTCTCATCGGGGTGGTGCTGGCGTTCGTCTTCCAACGTGTTGAACGCAAGGTCCTCGCCTGGTACCGGGGCCTGAAAGAGGTGGAGAATGCAGGCTGAATCAGGAAGCTCGGCAGTGGACGGCGGCGCGACCGCACCCCGGACCGGCACGGACGCGACCGCCACCGGGGTCTCGGACGCCGGCGCGGGACGCACCGGCGGGAAGAACGTGCTGCTGTCCGTGCGCGGGCTGCAGAAGATCTACCAGAGCGACCACGGCGACGTGGAGGCGGTCCGCAACCTCACGTTCGACCTCGGCCGCGGCGAGCTGGCGTGCCTCGTGGGGCCCTCCGGCTCCGGCAAGACCACGCTGCTCAAGTGCATCTCGGGGCTCATGGCGCCGACCTCCGGCGAGGTGCTGCTGGGCGGCGAGAAGGTGACCGGTCCGCCCAAGGACATGGCCGTGGTCTTCCAGGAGTACGGGCGCAGCCTGTTCCCCTGGATGACGGTCCGCGAGAACGTGGAGCTGCCGCTGAAGAACGCCAGGCTGGCCCGGGACGAGCGGAACCGGCTCGTGGAGGAGGCGATCGCCGCCGTGGACCTGCGCGGCGCGGACAAGAAGTACCCGTGGCAGCTCTCCGGCGGCATGCAGCAGCGCGTCGCCATCGCCCGGGCGGTCGCCTACCAGCCGAAGATCCTGCTGATGGACGAGCCCTTCGCCGCGGTGGACGCCCAGACCCGCGCCGACCTCGAGGACCTCATCCGGGACGTGTGGCACCGGATGGGCGTGACCGTGCTGTTCGTGACCCACGACATCGACGAGTCCGTCTACCTCGGCGAGCGCGTCATCATCCTCTCGAGCTCGCCCACCGTGGTCCAGGAGGACCTCCCGATCGACCTGCCCGACGACCGCGACCAGCTCACCACCCGCGGCCTGCCGCGGTTCACCGAGCTGCGCGGGCACGTCTACGAGGAGATCCAGCGCGCCAAGCGGGAGGCGGGCACGAGGGTCTGAGCCGGCCCGCGGCCGCGTCCGGAGCCGGTGCGCCCACTACACTGGGCCCACCGGCTCCGGAGCGCCCGGGGCCGTTCTCCCCGGGAGGCCCGCCATGAGCACCACCCCGTCCGACGGTCTGCGCGGCACCACCGCGCCGTGCCCGCGCTGCGGCGCCACCGGGTTCGAGCTGGTCTACGTGCAGATCATGCCCGACGACTGGGACCTGGCGCGCGACGTCGAGCTGGCGTCCCCGTCGATGATGCTGCCCGACGGGCGCGCCCCCGAGTTCTCCTGCCAGAACGGGCAGTGCCGCCACCTCTGGTGAGCCCGGGCGGGCCCGCCGGTGGTCGCCGGCGGGGCCCGCTCGGCGCGGGGGCGTCCCGGATCAGTTGGCGAAGACGTCCAGCAGCCGGCCGTTGTCCGTCCACAGGGCGACGGACTCGCCGCCGTTGTTGAGCACGGCGGAGGTGCCGCCGTTGTAGTGGGCGTCCTCCGTGCCGGTGCCCGGTCCGGTGTGCACGCGCAGCCGCTCGCCCGGGGCCAGCTCGTAGCCCTCGCCCACGGTGAGGACGTTGTTCGCGGCGTCGCGCAGCACGTACCCGCTGACGTCCACGGCGGTCCGGCCCGTGTTGGTGAGCACCACGTGCTCGCCGGTCCCGGGCTGGAGGTCGTCGCCGGGGACGTCGTTGACGGAGTCCTCGATCCGGATCCCGTTGTTCGCGGGGAAGGGGTCGCGCCCGTCCAGGTGGCGGGCCGTCTGGAGGGGGAAGTCGCCGGTGATCATGTCGACGCCGAGGTCCACCACGTGCTGGACCGCTTCCGGGGAGTTGACGGTGTAGACGCCCAGGGCCAGGCCGGCGGCGTCGACGCGCGCGACGTCGCCGGCGTCGAGGGTGCGGTAGTTCGTGCCCACGGAGTCCACGACACCGGCCCACCGCTCGATCGTGGCGGCGTCCGGGACGCTGCCGGTGAGCTGCTGCAGGGGCACGTCGGGGGCCAGCCCGGCGAAGGTCCGGTTGGACGCCTCGTCGAAGCCGATGACGGTGACCTTGTCCGCCGCGAGCAGCTTCGCCCAGTCCCGGTCCTCGGCCAGGGCGTCGGCCACGACCTGCTCGATGCCGGGGGAGTTCTGCGGGGACTTGATCTCGATGTAGACGCCGGTGTTGACGGTGGCGATCCGCGCGGCGTCGTCGAGGTGGGGGATCCGCTCCCCGGCGAACTGCGCGTCGAAGGAGGAGCCGGCGTCGAGCTGCTGCAGCTCGTCCCACGTGAAGGACGTGATCGGGTCGTCCTCGCGGCCGGGGAAGACCTCCTCGACGTCCGTGGTGCGCGCGGGGGTGCTGTCGTGGAACAGGAACGGCACGCCGTCGGCGCTGAGCTGGACGTCGATCTCCAGGTAGTCGACGCCGGCGGCGCGGGCGTCCTTGAACGCGGGGACCGTGTTCTCGGGGGCGGTGCCGGCGGCGCCGCGGTGCCCGACGACGATCGGGTCCTCGGTGCCGGAGGGGGCGGCGGCGGCCGGCAGCGCCGAGCCGAGCACGGCCACGGCGGACAGGGCCGCGGCGGCGCCGCGCAGGGTGCGGGGGGAACGGGTGGTCATGACGGTGCTCCTCGTGCCTGGGGGGACAGTGCCCCTCCACCGAAGCGGAGCGCGGAGACGAACCGGTCAACGCGACGTGACGAGCAGGTGATCTCCTGGCGTCCCGGAGGCGGCCGGTACTGTGGTCGCCATGGACAACAGCACGATCGTGAACATCCTCCTGGTCCTGCTGTTCGTGGCCGTCGGGGGCGTCTTCGCGGGCACCGAGATGGCGATCGTGAGCCTGCGGGAGAGCCAGGTCAAGCGGATCGAGCGCTCGGGCCGCAAGGGCGCCCGGACCGCCGCCCTCGTCCGGGACCCCAACCTCTTCCTCTCGGCGGTGCAGATCGGCGTGACGGTGGCGGGGTTCTTCTCCTCGGCCTACGGCGCCTCGACGCTCGCCCCGGACGTGGCCCCCGTCTTCGAGCGGGCCGGTCTGTCCACCGCGGCCGCGGAGACCTCCGCGCTGATCGGCATGACCCTGGTGATCGCGTACCTCTCCCTCGTCCTCGGGGAGCTCGTGCCCAAGCGCCTGGCCATGCAGCGCTCCGTGGGCTTCACGAAGATCCTGGCCCCTCCGCTGAGCGTCTTCGCCACGCTCATGCGCCCCGTCATCTGGCTGCTGTCCGTGTCCACGAACCTCGTGGTCCGGCTGGTGGGCGGGGACCCGCACGCCGTCACCGAGGAGGTCTCGGCGGAGGAGATCCGGGAGATGGTCGTGGACACCCGGGGCATCGGGGCCGTCTCGCGCTCGATCCTCACGGACGTCTTCGAGGCGGGCGAGCGCCGCCTCGCCGAGGTCATGCGCCCGCGCCCCGACGTCCACTTCCTGGACGGCACCCTGCCCGTCACGGAGGCCTACCGCACGGCCCTGGCCCTGCCGCACTCCCGCTACCCCGTGCTCGGCACGAGCGTGGACGACGTCCTGGGCTTCGTGCACATCCGCGACCTCGTGGTCGCGGACCAGGACGGCGACGGGGTCATCGAGGCCCCTCCGCGGACCCTGCGGGACGTGGTGCGGCCCATCCCCTTCCTGCCGGAGACCAACCACGTGCTGCGCACCCTGCAGGCCATGCGCAAGGACGGGCACCACATCGCGCTGGTGGTCGACGAGTACGGCGGGACGGCGGGCATCGTGACCCTCGAGGACCTCGTGGAGGAGCTCGTGGGCGAGATCTACGACGAGTTCGACGCCGGGGTCCGGGAGCACGAGGACACGGTGCTGCGCGAGGGCGGGGCCGTGCTCGTGGACGGCGGGCTGATCATCCAGGAGGTCCCGGTGGAGGCGGGGCTCGTCATCCCCGAGGGCCACTACGAGACGGTCGGCGGGTTCGTGATGGACCGGCTGGGGCGGGTGGCGCGCCCGGCGGACGTCGTCGACGTGGACGGCTACCGGCTCGAGGTCCTGGCCGTGGACCGCAGCCGGGTGGAGCGGGTGCGGATCACCCGGCTGCGGCGGGACGCGGCGGAGGGCGGCCGGTCCGGGGCCTGATCCGTCCCGGCGGGGCCCGTCCCGCCGGCGGTGACCTCGTGGCGCGGAGCCGGGTCAGTGGCCCCGGAAGGCCTCGGCCAGCCACCACGCCCCGCCGTCGGAGGCGATCTTGGCGTCGATCACCAGGGGCCGGTCCCGGGGCCCGTCGAGCCAGGTGCGCACGGCGGCCAGGTCCTCGGCGGAGCGCACGACCACGCCGTCGGCGCCGAAGCCCCGGCCGATCGCGGCGATGTCGACGTCCGGGAAGACCACCGTGTCCAGGGGCGCGTCCCCGTCACCGGCGAAGTGGTGCACCTCCGCGCCGTACGCGGCGTCGTCGTAGACCACGCACACCAGCGGCAGGCCCAGCCGGACGGCGGTCTCGAGCTCGGCGATCCCCATGAGGAAACCGCCGTCCCCCGTGCCGAGCACCGGCAGCCGGTGCGGCTGCGCCAGCGCGGCGCCGATGGCCGTGGCCAGGCCCAGGCCCACGGACTGGAAGGCCTGGGTGAAGCAGAACCCGCGCTCGTCCGGCACGGAGAGGTACTGGCTGGGGTAGCCCATGAAGTTGCCGCTGTCGACGGCCACGACCCGCTCGGCCGGCAGCATCGCGTCCAGCTCGCGGGACAGCACCCGCGGGTCGATCCGCTCCGCCGTGGACAGGTCCTCGAACGCGACGTCCCGCCACCGGGCCTCCCGGGCGATCCGCGCGGCCAGCTCGGGCGTGCGCCAGGACGACGACGCCGGGGCGGCGGCTCCCGGCCCGGCCGCGCCCTCTCCTGCGGTGCCGCCCGTCCGCAGGACGTCGTGCTCCAGCGCGGCGAGGACGTCCCGGGCGGTGAGCGCGCAGTCGCCCACGACCCCGAGGTCCAGCGGCCGGTCCACCGGCCGGTGCGCGCCCAGGGCGGACTCCTCGAGGTCCACCTGCACCACCGCGGCCTCGGGGCCCGGGAGGCGCCCGTGCCGGGTGGTCCACATGGTCAGGGCGCAGCCCCACGCCACCACGAGGTCGGCCGCCCCGATCAGCTCCGCGGTCGCCGGGGAGGAGAAGCCCCCGGAGATGCCGAGGTCGAAGTCCTCGCCGGCGAACAGGCCCTTGGCCACCGCCGACGTCGCCAGCAGCGCCCCCGAGCGCTCGGCGAGGGCGGTCAGCTCGGCGCGGGCCCCCCGGGCGCCGCGTC
>NZ_PDDL01000110.1:0-11118 GCF_020833785.1 Kocuria sp. CCUG 69068 | reverse complement strand
GGGGCACGGCTCGAGCGGTGCGCGCTCGTGGAGCCGGAGCGGGTCGTCGTGGACGTGCGCACCGCCGTGGCCCTGGACGGGCCGCTCGCCCGCTTCGGGGCCGCCCGCGGCGTGTCCCGGGCCGGGCCCCCGGAGGCCGCCCGTGCGCCGTGAGGACTCAGGCGCGGGGGGCGTCGTGCAGCACCGCGTCGATCAGCCGCACGGCGCCGGCCTTGTCCAGCGGGTTGTTGCGGTTGCCGCACTTCGGCGACTGCACGCAGGACGGGCACCCGTGCTCGCACTCGCACGAGGAGATCGCCTCCCGGGTGGCGCCCAGCCACGCGACGGCCGTGGCGTAGCCGCGCTCCGCGAACCCCGCCCCGCCCGGGTGGCCGTCGTAGAC
Source organism: Kocuria sp. CCUG 69068 (assembly GCF_020833785.1). Taxonomy (NCBI): domain Bacteria; kingdom Bacillati; phylum Actinomycetota; class Actinomycetes; order Micrococcales; family Micrococcaceae; genus Kocuria; species Kocuria sp. CCUG 69068. The sequence continues at coordinate 10,736 of NZ_PDDL01000110.1, read as the reverse complement.
GAACACCGTGGGCAGCTCCGTGTCGGCGTGCAGCGCGGTCGAGAGCCCGCCCACGTCCCAGCGGTCGCACGAGGCCACGAGCGGCAGCAGGCCGATCGCGGCGTGCTCGGCCGCGTGCAGCGCCCCGGGGACGTCGGGTTCCTCGATCCCCGCGCCGGTCAGCACGGGGCCCGGCACGGTGAACCACACGGACTTCGTGAACAGGTCGCGGGCCGCGAGGTCCAGGGGCTCCTCGCCCAGCACCTCGTTGGAGATCACGGCCTTGCGCTGGAACGAGACCACCTTCGTGGTGACCTGCACCTGGCCGAAGTGGACGGTCACCGGCCCCCAGCGCTCCGAGCGCTCCTCGGCGACCACGCTCACCTGCGTGATGTCCCGCGCGGTGGTGTAGAAGTCGGGGTTCGCCCGCGTCACGGCGGCCACCGAGCCCGCCTCGTCGAGCTCGTCCACGATGTAGGTCCGGCCCTGGTGCACGTACACGGCCCCCGGGTGGGCCTGGTAGTGGGACTGGGGGGAGTCCATCGTGCCGAGCACCGCGCCGGTGTCCGTCTCGATGATCCGGATCGGCCCGCCGCCGTCCGAGCGCAGCGACACCATCCCGGCCGCGGACTGGGGGTGCGTCCAGAACCAGCCGTTCGGCCGGCGGCGCAGGTGCCCGCTGGCCACGAGCGAGCCGAGCACCTCCGGCGCGGTGGGCCCGAAGCTGTCGATCTCCTCCGCGCGCAGCGGCTGCTCGGCCGCGGCCGCGCACAGGTGCGGGGCCAGCACGTAGGGGTTGGAGGGGTCGAACACCGTGGCCTCGATGTCGACGTCGAAGATCGCCTCCGGATGGTTCACGAGGTACGTGTCGAGGGGGTCGTCGCCCGCCACGAAGGCGGCCAGGGCCTCCTGGCCGGCCCGGCCCGCCCGGCCGATCTGCTGGAAGAAGGACGCCCGGGTGCCGGGCCATCCGGCCACGACCACGGCGTCCAGCCCGGCCACGTCGATGCCGAGCTCGAGCGCGGACGTGCTCGCGATCCCGAGCAGCCGCCCGTCCCGCAGCGCCTCCTCGAGCTCCCGGCGCTCCTCGGGGAGGAACCCGGAGCGGTAGGCCGCCACCCGGTGGGCCAGCGAGGGGTCGACCTCCTCCAGCTGCCGGTGGGCGATCTGGGCGATCGTTTCCGCGCCGCGGCGGGACTTGATGAACGCGATGGTGCGGACCTGGCGGAGCACCAGGTCGGTGAGCATGTCGGCGGTCTCGGCCAGGGCGGTGCGGCGCACCGGGGCGTCGTTCTCGCCGCCGCCGTCGGTCTGCTCCGGCTCCCAGAGCACCACGGTGACCGGTCCGTGCGGGGAGAAGTCCGTGGTCACCGGCGTCACCTCGGCCTCGGGGACGCCGACGAGGCGGGCGAAGGAGGCGTGCGGCTCGAAGGAGGTCGCGGACGCCCCGATGAAGACGGGGTCCGCGCCGTAGAGACGGCAGATCCGGCGCAGCCGCCGCATGAGGTTGGCCACGTGCGAGCCGAAGACACCCCGGTAGGAGTGGGCCTCGTCCACCACGACGTACTTCAGGCGGCGGAAGAACCGGGACCAGCGCGCGTGGTTGGGCAGCACCCCGTAGTGCAGCATGTCCGGGTTGCACAGCACCACGTCGGCGTGGTCCCGGACCCACCGGCGCTCCGCTGGGTCGGTGTCGCCGTCGTAGGTCGCGGCGCGCAGGGTCGGCAGGCCGAGGGCGTCCAGGCCCTTGAGCTGGTCGGCGGCCAGGGCCTTGGTGGGGGACAGGTAGAGGGCCGTGGCCTCGTCCGGGTGGTGGATCATGCCCGGGTTCGCCAGCGCCGCGAGCCGGCCGCGGTGCACGGCGTCGGCCACGGGCGCCTGGTAGGCGAGGGACTTCCCGGACGCGGTCCCCGTGGCGACCACCACGTGTCGGGGGGCCAGCACCGCCTGGACCTGGTGCAGGTACGGCGCGTGCACGCCGAGCCGTTCCCAGGCCGCGACCACGTCCGGGTGCAGGTGCTCGGGCCACGGGACCGTCACGGCGTCCCGGTCGGGGATCTCCCGGACGTGCCGCACCTGCTCCGGCGCGTCGCCGCGGCCGAGCAGGGGGATCAGGGAGACGTGGTCGGAAGACGGCACCGGTTCATTGTGCCACCGCCGCCCCGGCGGCCCCACCGGCGGGGCGGCCGCCGGGAGCCGCCAGGGCAAAGGCGCTCGGTGCTGTCCCGGCGGCTCCGTGCGGCGCCGCGGCGCGGTGGCGCCCTGCCGCTGCGGCGCGTCTCAGCCCTGCGTGTCCGCGCCCCGGGTCCGCCGGTGCACGCGGGCCTCCCACGGCCGCAGCAGCCCCTCGTCGCCGGGGACCACGCCGTCGGGGCGGTTGCCGATCAGCAGCTCGGCGCCGGCCCAGCCCTCGGGCAGTTCGGTGCGGACCTCCTCGCCCGAGACGTTGGCGAGCACCAGCAGCTCGACGTCCCCGAGCCGCCGGGTGAAGGCGTAGAGCTGCTCGTGGTGGGGGGCCAGCATGGTGAAGTCGCCCAGGGCGACCACGGGCTCGGTGTGCCGCAGCTCGATGAGTCGCCGGTAGTGGTGGAACACCGAGTGCGGCTCGGCCCGGGCGGCCTCGGCGTTGACCTCGTCGTGGTTCGGGTTGACCGCGATCCACGGGGTGCCGGTGGTGAACCCGGCGTTCGCGCCCGCGGTCCACTGGACCGGGGTGCGGGCGTTGTCCCGGCTCGACCAGCGCAGTCCGCGCAGCACCCCGGCGGGGTCCGCGCCGGCGGCCACGGCGTGGCGGTAGTGGTTGACCGACTCGATGTCGCGGAAGTCCTCGATCGTCTCGAACGGTGCGTTGGTCATGCCCAGCTCCTCGCCCTGGTACACGTAGGGCGTGCCGCGGTGCAGGTGCAGCAGGGTGGCCAGGCAGGTCGCGGAGGCCACCCGGTGCTCGGGGCTGTCGTCGCCGAAGCGGGAGACCGCGCGGGGCTGGTCGTGGTTGTTCCAGTACAGGGAGTTCCAGCCGACCTCCTCCAGGCCCTCCTGCCAGCGGCCCAGCGAGGCCTTCAGGTCCGTCAGGCGCAGCGGCTCGGGGTCGAACTTCCCGCCGGGCCCGTGGTCGAGGCCCACGTGCTCGAACTGGAAGACCATGTCCACCTCGGCGCGGGCCGGATCGGTGAAGAGCTGGGCCTGCTCCACGGTGACGCCGGGCATCTCGCCCACCGTGATGAGCTCGGCGTCCCGGCCGGCGAAGACCTCGCGGTGCATCTCCTGGAGGAACTCGTGGATCCGGGGACCGCACAGGTAGGACGCGGAGCCGTCGCCCCAGGGCGTCCCGTCCACCGGGGGCCCGTCGTGCAGGTGGCCGTCCTCGGCGACGTCCTTGCTGATCATGTTGATGACGTCCATGCGGAAGCCGTCCACGCCGCGGTCCAGCCACCAGCGCATCATGGCGTGGACGGCCTGCCGCACCTCGGGGTTCTCCCAGTTCAGGTCCGGCTGCTTGCGGGAGAACAGGTGCAGGTAGTACTCCCCGGAGGCCTCGTCCAGCTCCCAGGTGGAACCCGAGAAGAAGCTCTGCCAATTCGTCGGCTCCGCGCCCGGCGCGCCGGCCTCCATCCCCCGGCGGGGAGCGCGCCACCAGTACCAGTCCCGTTTCGGCGAGTCCGGCGAGGAGCGGGACTCGACGAACCACGGGTGCTCGTCGGAGGTGTGGTTGACCACGAGGTCCATCACCAGTTTCATGCCGCGGGCGTGCACCGCCCCGAGCAGCTCGTCGAACTGCTCGAGGGTGCCGAAGACCGGGTCGATGTCCTGGTAGTCGCTGATGTCGTAGCCGTTGTCGTCCTGCGGGGAGGAGTAGATCGGGGACAGCCAGACGACGTCCACGCCCAGGTCCTGCAGGTGGTCGAGGTGGGCGATGATGCCCCCGAGGTCGCCGATCCCGTCGCCGTCGGAGTCCGCGAAGGAGCGGGGGTAGATCTGGTAGACGACCGCGTCGGTCCACCACGCGGGGGTCTCCCCGGCGCCGCTGCCGGTGCCGGGCCGCTGCGCGGTGATGTCCTGCTGCTGGGTGCGGGTGCTCATTCGGCTGCTCCTCGGGTGACGCCGCTGACGACCGCCCGTCGGCAGGCAACGGCCCCCGGCGTGGCGGCGTCGTCGTGCAGCCGCGAGCGGTCTCGATACCCGACCAGTCTGCTCGAACGGAGTGCGCCGGCAACACCGCCGAGCCCGAACCGGAAGCAACATAAATACACGCGTGATATGTTCGAATCAACACCCCGAGGGTGGCGTCGGTCCGCGTGCCGCACTGCACTCCACCGCACGGACGGCTCGACGAACCCGGAGAACGGATGACCGAGATGCTCCCCGACCGCCGACGGCGGGAGATCCTCGACCGCGTGCGCGCCTCCGGTGCGGTGCGGGTCGCGGACCTGGTCGCCGAGCTGGGCGTGTCCGACATGACGGTGCGCCGGGACCTGGACCGGCTGGCTCGGGACGGGGAGCTGCAGAAGGTCCACGGCGGGGCGAAGCTGCCGGCGGGATCCTCCGCGGCCGAGCCCGGATTCACGCACAAGTCCGAGCTGCAGCTGCCGGAGAAGGCGGCCATCGCCGCCGCCGCCGAGGCGATGGTGCGACCGGGCATGTCCGTCTCGCTGAACTCCGGGACCACCACCTTCGCGCTGGCCCGGGCCCTGCGCCGCGTCAGCGACATCACGGTGGTGACGAACTCCCCGCGGATCGCGGACGTGCTCCAGGACGCGCCCGCCACGGGGCAGACGGTGGTCCTGTTGGGCGGGGTGCGTACCCCCTCGGACGCCCTGGTGGGCCCGCTGGCCACCGCGGCCCTGCGCACCCTGCACGTGGACCTGGCCTTCCTGGGCGTGCACGGGCTGTCCGAGCGCGACGGGCTGACCACTCCGAACATGATGGAGGCCGAGATCAACCGCCTCTTCCTGGAGCGCTGCGACCGCAGCGTGGTGCTGGCCGACTCCACGAAGTGGGGCCTGTCCGGGCTCCACCGCATCGCCGGTCTCGACGAGGTCGACACCGTCGTGACCGACGACGGTCTGGGCGCCGCCGACCGCGAGACCCTGAGCCAGCACGTCCCCGACCTGCGACTGGAGCCCGTCCGATGACCTCTCCCGCCCCCGCCGAGCGCGCCGCCGCGCCGCTGTTCGCGCACTGGACCCACCACCTCGCCGACGGGCGGGAGGCCGTGTTCTTCTCCGACCGCGGCACCCCGCCCGTGGAGCACGTGGTGGACCGCCGGCCCCTGGACGCCCGCTCCGGCGGCGGTGAGGTGCGCTTCGACCGGCTGACGGGGGAGTGGGTGGCGGTGGCCGCCCACCGGCAGGCGCGCACCTACCTGCCCCCGGCCGACCAGTGCCCGCTGTGCCCGAGCGTGGGTGGGCGCGAGTCGGAGATCCCCGTCGAGGACTTCGACGTCGTCGTCTTCGAGAACCGCTTCCCCTCGCTGGGCCCGGAGCTGGCCGAGCTGCCGGACCCGCGACAGGTGGGGGAGCGGTCCCTGTGGGGAGTCCCGTCCCCGGCCGTGGGGCGGTGCGAGGTGGTGGTGTTCACCCCGGAGCACCAGGGCTCCTTCGCGTCCCTGTCCTCCGAGCGGGCGCGCACCGTGGTGGAGGCCTGGGCCCAGCGCACCGAGGAGCTCTCGGCCATGGCCGGGGTCCGGCACGTGTTCCCGTTCGAGAACCGGGGCGAGCAGATCGGGGTGACCCTGCACCACCCGCACGGGCAGATCTACGCCTACCCCTATCCGGCCCCGCACGCGGCCCGGCTCGCGGCCCGCTCCCGGGCGCACCTCGAGGCCACGGGGCGGACCCTGATGGGCGAGGTCCTGGCCGACGAGACCGCCGCCGGGGACCGGATGGTGCTGGCGGGCGAGCACTTCTCGGCCTATGTGCCCTACGCCGCGCGGTGGCCGCTGGAGGTCCACCTCGTCCCGCACCGCCGCGTCCCCGACCTGGCCGCGCTGACCGGGGCCGAGCGGGACGAGCTGGCGGTGGTGTACCAGGACCTGGTCCAGCGCGTGGACCGGCTCTACGACACGCCGACCCCCTACATCGCCGCCTGGCACCAGACCCCCGTGGACGCGGCGGACCGGGAGGCCGGCCGGCTGCACCTGCAGCTCACCAGCCCGCGCCGGGCCGAGGACAAGCTGAAGTTCCTGGCCGGCTCCGAGGCCGCCATGGGGGCGTTCATCAACGACGTCACCGCCGAGCAGACCGCCGCACGCCTGAGGGAGGCCGCACGATGACCGGACAGCACACCCCCCAGCCGGCCGCTCGGCAGGCAGGCCAGGACGACGCCGCCCGGGCGGAGGAGCTCTCCCGCCGCTTCACCGAGGTGTACGGCCACGCTCCGGACGGGGTGTGGCGTGCCCCGGGACGGGTGAACCTCATCGGGGAGCACACCGACTACAACGACGGCTTCGTGCTGCCCTTCGCCATCGACCGCTCGGCGATGGTCGCCGTCCGGCTGCGCCGGGACGCGGAGCAGGGGCGGCGGACCGGGCAGGGCGAGGACGCGACCCGGCACGACGTCGTCGACCTGGCCTCCACGTACGCCCCCGACGGCGGGGGGCTGTCCCGGGCCCGGTTCCGGATCCCCGGGCTCGCCCCCGGGGCGGTCGGCGGCTGGGGGGCGTACCCGGCCGGCGTGGTGCACGTGCTCGCCGGCCTCGACGGGGTGGAGGTGCCCGGGTTCGAGCTGCTGCTGGACTCGACCGTCCCCGTGGGTGCGGGCCTGTCCTCCTCGCACGCCGTGGAGGTCGCCACGATCGTGGCCCTGAACGACCTGCTCGGACTGGATCTGGACCGGCCGGCGATGGCGCGGCTGACGCAGCGGGCGGAGAACGAGTTCGTCGGCGCCCCGACCGGGATCATGGACCAGTCGGCCTCCCTGCGCGGCCGGGCCGGCGCGGCGCTGTTCCTGGACTGCCGCACCCAGGAGGCCGAGCTCGTGCCGCTGTTGGTGGCCCGGCACGGGCTCGCCGTCCTGGTGGTCGACACGAAGGTCGCCCACTCCCACGCCGACGGCGGCTACGCCGCCCGGCGCGCCTCCTGCGAGCGCGGGGCCGCCGCCCTCGGAGCGGCCTCCCTGCGCGACGTCCCGGACGGGACCGACCTGAGCGGACTGGACGAGGAGACCGCCCGCCGGGTCCGGCACGTGCTCAGCGAGAACCGCCGGGTCCTGGAGACGGTCCGGCGGCTGCGGGCCGGGGACGTCCGGGGCATCGGGGAGCTGCTGGTCGCCTCCCACGCCTCGATGCGGGACGACTACGAGATCTCCTGCCCCGAGCTCGACCTCGCCGTCGACGCGGCCCTGGCCGCCGGGGCCGCCGGCGCACGGATGACCGGCGGGGGCTTCGGCGGCTCCGCGATCGCCCTCGTGCCCGCGGCGCGGGCGGAGCAGGTCGGGAACGCGGTCGCCGAGGCCTTCGCGGACCGGGGTCACCGGGCGCCGGACGTCTTCGTCGTCGTGCCGGGGGAGGGTGCCGGCCGGGTGCGGTGAGGCGCGGATCCTCCGCAGGACGACGTCGGTGGCACCGCGCCACTGCTCCTCGGCCCCGGGCCCACTGGGCCCGGGGCCGGCGTCATCGCAGGGCGCACTCTTGACGTGCAGTGTGATCTGGATCATCCTTGTGTTCAAGATATAAACACAGTTGCCAGCATGTGGCAACGGACCGGCCGGCCGGGCTCCTCGCGAACCCGTCCACCCGCCGGTGCACCTCTCTCCAGCTCCGCTCACGTCCCGTGCCCCCGCCGTCCGGGGTGCCCTCAGCGAAGGACCTCCCATGCACAACGCTCCTCCACCGGCCGCGGCCGCGACCCACGGCAAGACCCCGAAGAAGGCGGCCCTGGCCAGCTGGATCGGCTCCGCCCTGGAGTACTACGACTTCGCCGTCTACGGGACGGCCGCCGCCCTGGTGCTCAACCACCTGTTCTTCCCGGCCGACACGTCCCCCGGGGTGGCGATCCTGCTGTCGATGGGCACCGTGGGCGTCGCCTATGTCGTCCGACCCCTGGGGGCCCTCATCATGGGCCCCCTCGGCGACCGGTTCGGGCGCAAGTTCGTGCTGATGCTGACCCTGTTCATGATGGGCGCCGGCACCTTCGCCGTCGGCTGCCTGCCGACCTACGACCAGGCCGGGCTGCTGGCCCCGGCCCTGCTCGTGACCTGCCGTGTCATCCAGGGGCTGTCGGCCTCCGGCGAGCAGGCCAGCGCGATCTCGGTCTCGCTGGAGCACTCCGAGGAGCACCGGCGGGCCTTCACCACGAGCTGGACGCTGCAGGGCACCCAGTTCGGCACCCTCCTCGCCACCGCCGTCTTCATCCCCTTCACGCTCGTGCTCACCGAGGAGCAGCTGTTCAGCTGGGGCTGGCGGGTCCCGTTCTGGCTCTCCGCCGTCGTGGTGGTCGTGGCCTATCTGATCCGCCGCCACCTGGAGGAGCCGCCCGCCTTCGAGCAGGCCCGGGCCGTGCTGCCCGGCGAGAAGCCGGCCACCCCTCTGGCCCTGATGTTCAAGCACCACAAGACCGCGGTGCTGCGCGTGGCCGCGGCCGCGATGATCAACACCGTCAACGTGGTCTTCCTGGTGTGGTCGCTGTCCTTCGCCACCTCCGTGGTGGGCCTGGACCGCTCGACCATGCTCTGGGTCTCCGTCATCGCCAACGCCGTGGCCCTGCTCGTGATCCCCGTGGCGGCCACGGTCGCCGACCGGGTCGGGCGCAAGCCGGTGTTCATCACCGGGGCGGCCGGCGCGGCCGCGATGATGTATCCCTACCTGGCCGCCGTCCACGCCGGGAACTGGACGCTGATCTTCCTCCTCGGCGCCGTCATGTCCGGCTTCTTCTACTCCATGTCCAACGGCATCTGGCCCTCCTTCTACGCGGAGATGTTCCCCACCCGGGTGCGCGTGACGGGGCTGGCCCTGGGCACCCAGATCGGCTTCGCGATCTCCGGCGGCTTCGCCCCCGTCCTGGCCAGCTCCCTGGCCGGGGCCGAGGGGGACAACTGGCTGGGCGTGGCGGGGTTCGTCACCGGCGCCTGCCTGGTCGCCGTGGCCGCCGCCCTGACGGCCAAGGAGACCAAGGACAGGACCCTGGGCCAGATCGACGACCTGCACACCACCCGCACCGAGGCGGCCGAGCTGGAGCGGCTGCAGGGGGCGGGCACCGCCTCCGGCCGCTGAACGCTCCGGAAGCGCTGACGAGGGCGGACGCCCCGGCCGGTCACCCCGGCCGGGGCGTCCGCCCGTCCCGGGCCGGACCCTGGTCACGAACATGACACGGGTCACGCCCGCGGAGGCCCCGTGCCAGAATGACCGCATGAGCAACCCCATGAACATCTCCGGGCACAATCCCGACAAGGAGGCCCGGGCGCACCGGCCGCCGGTCACGGAGCTGACCCCGGAGCAGTGCTGGGAGCACCTCTACAGCGCACGCTTCGGCCGGATCGCCACCATGGACGGCGACGAGATCGAGATCACCCCCATCAACCTCCTGGCCGACGACGGGAAGATCTACTTCCGCACCGCCAAGGGCACCAAGCTGCTGCACCTGGTGCTCAACGAGCACGTCGCCGTGCAGGTCGACCAGGCACAGGGCGGGGAGGCCTGGTCCGTGATCGTGCGCGGCACGGCCCGCCAGCTGACCGACCCGGAGGAGACCGACCGGGTGGACGAGCTGCCGCTGCGGCCGTGGGTCGGGACCACCAAGCTCGAGTACGTGGAGGTGGCCCCCACGAAGGTCACCGGCCGCGTGTTCCACCTGGGCCACTGACCCGGCGCCCGGACCGCTCGGCGCCGGACGCCCCGCCGCGCTTGTAGCCTGGACCCGTGGCACAGCACCGGATCGTCCTGCACTACGTCTTCACCCCGCTCCCCGACCCCACGGCCATGATGCTCTGGCAGCGCGCCCTGTGCGAGGGGCTGGGCCTGCGCGGGCGGATCATCGTCTCCCCGCACGGGCTCAACGCCACCGTGGGCGGTGAGGTCGGGGCGCTCAAGCAGTACGCCCGCACCACCCGCTCCCACCCCGGTCTCCGGGACACGGTGTTCAAGTGGTCGGACGGCTCGGCCGAGGACTTCCCGCGGCTGTCGGTCAAGGTCCGGGACGAGCTCGTGTCCTTCGGCGCGCCCGGCGAGCTCGAGGTCGACGAGCACGGCGTGGTCGGCGGCGGCACCCGCCTGGCGCCCGACGCCGTGGACGAGCTCGTGGCCCGCCGCGGCGAGGACGTCGTGTTCTTCGACGGGCGCAACGCCCACGAGGCCCGGATCGGGCGCTTCCGCGGGGCCGTGGTCCCGGACGTGGCGCACACCCGCGACTTCGTGGCCGAGCTGGACTCCGGGAAGTACGACCACCTCAAGACCCGGCCCGTGGTCACCTACTGCACCGGCGGGATCCGCTGCGAGGTGCTCTCCGCACTGATGCGCAACCGCGGCTTCCAGGAGGTCTACCAGCTCGACGGCGGCATCGCCGAGTACGGCCGCGAGCGCGGGGACCGTGGGCTGTGGGAGGGGTCCCTGTACGTCTTCGACCGGCGCATGCACGTGCGGTTCACCCCGGCCGCGGTCACGATCGGGCGCTGCGACCGGTGCGCCGGCCCCGCGAACCGCTTCGTCAACTGCGCGGACGGCACCTGCCGCGCCCTCGTGCTCGCGTGCCCGGCCTGCCTCGAGGAGCGGCCGCGGCTCACCTGCCCGGCCGGGTGCGGCACCGCCACGGCACCGGGGGCCGGCG
>NZ_PDDL01000011.1:0-60987 GCF_020833785.1 Kocuria sp. CCUG 69068 | reverse complement strand
CGCGCCGCCCACGTCGCCCAGCTCATCCGCCCCGCGCTCGCCGCCGGCCGGACCGTGGTCTGCGACCGCTTCGCCGACTCCTCCGCCGCCTACCAGGGCGCCGGGCGCGGCCTCGGCCTGGACCGCGTCGCGGAGCTCAACGCGTGGGCCACGGCCGGGCTCGTCCCGGACCTCACCGTGCTGCTCGACGTCCCGGCCGGCACGGGACGGACCCGCCGGGAGGCCCGGGACGGCACCGCGGGCGACCGCCTGGAGACCGAGCCCGACGCCTTCCACGACGCGAACCGGGCGGCGTTCCTCGAGCTCGCCGGCCGGGCTCCGGAGCGCTACCTGGTGCTCGACGCCACCCGGCCGGCCGGGGAGCTCTCGGCCGCCGTGCGCGAGCGCCTCACCGGGCTCGCCCGCTCCGCCCGCGCCGCGGAGGTGAGCGCGTGAGCGTGTGGGACCAGCTGCTGGGCCAGGACGCCGTGGTGGCGCAGCTGCGGCGCGCCGCCCAGGAGGACCGGCCCACCCACGCCTGGCTGTTCACCGGTCCGCCCGGCTCGGGGCGCTCCAACGCGGCGCTCGCGTTCGCCGCGGCCCTGCTGTGCGAGCAGGAGGACCCCGTCGAGCGCGGGTGCGGGCAGTGCCACGCGTGCCGCACGGTCCTGGCCAGCTCGCACGCGGACCTCACCCACTTCGTCACGGAGAACCCGCAGATCACCATCGAGGAGGCCCGCGAGCTCGTGGTCCGCGCCCAGGACCGGCCCTCGGTGGGCCGCTGGCGCGTCATGGTGGTCGAGGACGCCGACCGCATGGCGGAGCGCACCTCGAACGTGATGCTCAAGGCCATCGAGGAGCCCCCGCCCAATACCATCTGGCTGCTGTGCGCCCCGAGCCCGATGGACGTGCTCGTGACCATCCGCTCCCGCTGCCGCCCGGCCACGCTGAAGGTGCCCGCCGTGGCGGACGTGGCCGAGCTGCTGATCCGCCGGCACGGGGTGCCCCGGCAGCGCGCGGAGGAGAGCGCCCGGCTGGCGCAGTCCCACGTGGGGATCGCGAAGCGGCTCGCCCTCTACGACGACGCCCGCACCCGGCGGCAGGAGGTCGTGTCCATGCCGCTGAAGCTGTCCGGGGTGCCGGACGCCGTGCGCGCCGCGGACCGGCTGCACAAGATCGCCGTGGAGGAGTCCCAGGCGGACGCCGAGTCCCGCAACGAGGCGGAGCGCAAGCAGCTGCTCGTGGCCCTGGGCGCGCCGGAGTCCGGACGGGTGCCGCCGGCCATCCGCGGAGCCCTCAACCGGCTCGAGGCCGACCAGAAGCGCCGGTCCCGGCGGATCCAGACGGACACCCTCGACCGCTTCCTCATCGACCTCACCACCTTCTACCGCGACGTCCTGACCCTCCAGCTGCGCACGGGCTCCGCCCTGGTCAACGAGCACCTGGCCCAGCAGCTGCAGGACCACGCGTCCAACTCGACCCCCGAGCGGACGCTGCACCGCATCGACGTGATCAGCCGGACCCGGGACCGGATCCGCACCAACGTCAGCGCGCAGCTGGCCTTCGAGGCCATGGCCGTCTCCCTGCTCTGACCCGCCCCCGACTCCCATCCCCCCACCCCTCGAGGAGCCCCATGACCCGCCGCGCCGCCCCCGCCCGCCGCGCCCTCCTGCCCGTCACGGCCGCCCTGACCGCGACCGGCCTGCTCCTGGGCGGCTGCTCGTCCCTCGGGGCCGGCGCCACGGGCGAGCCGACCTCCGGGGGCGCCACCGGCGCCGTCGTCGAAGGCGCCCCCGAGGAGCTCGAGCGCTTCTACACGCAGACCGTCGCGTGGGAGGACTGCACGTTCGAGGTGGAGACCAACGGCGCGCAGGACGACCTCCGGTGCGCCGACGTCGAGGTGCCCCTCGACTACGCCGACCCCGGCGGGGGGACCACCACCGTGGTGATGTCCCGCCTGCCCGCCGAGGGGGACGCCCGCGGCAGCCTGCTCCTCAACCCCGGCGGGCCCGGCGCCTCCGGGGTGGACGCGATGCTCTACGCGCAGTACACGGTCACCGGCGACGTGCGCGAGGCCTACGACGTCGTGGGCTTCGACCCGCGCGGGGTGAGCCGCTCCGAGGGCATCGAGTGCCTCGACGACGCGGAGCTGGACGCGTGGCGCGCCGAGCCGATGTTCGACCCCGAGGAGCAGCCGGCCGAGCAGATCCAGGAGGAGTACGAGCAGCTCGGCGCCGCGTGCGTGCAGGACTCCGGCGAGCTCGTGGCGCAGATGGACACCGTGAGCGCCGCCCGGGACATGGACGTGCTCCGGGCCGTCCTCGGCGACGAGCGGACGACCTACCTGGGCTTCTCCTACGGCACCCACCTGGGCGCGGTGTACGCCGACCTGTTCCCCGACCGGGTCGGCCGGCTCGTGCTGGACGGCGGCGTGGACCCCACCCTGAGCGACATGGAGGCCACCGCCGACCAGGCCGAGGGCTTCGAGGACAACCTGCGCCACTGGGTGCAGCAGTGCCAGTCCGAGATCCGGGACTGCGTGGTGGCAGGCGTCTCCACGGACGAGGCCATGACCCGGATCCAGGAGCTCATCGCCTCGGTCGAGGAGGGGACCGTGACCGCCGCCGACGGCCGGCGGGTCACCGCCACCAACGTGGTCGAGGGCGTCCTGGGCCCCCTCTACGCGACCACCTCCTACGAGACGCTCAACGACTCCCTGCGCGCCGCCTTCGACGGCGACTTCTCCGCGCTGCTCGCCCAGTCGGACGCCACGCACGGGCGCGACGCCGAGGGCCGGTACACGAGCAACACCACCATGGCGTTCACGGCCGTCAACTGCCTCGACCGGCCCGACGGGACGGTCACGGCGGAGCAGATGGCCCGGCACCAGGAGGAGCTGGAGCGGGTCGCCCCGACCTTCGGCCCGTACCTCGGCTACGGCGACGCCGCGTGCCAGGGATGGCCGGTCGACCCCGCGGGCCTCGCGGAGCCGCTCGACGCCACCGGCGCCGACCCCGTCCTCGTGGTGGGCACCACCCACGACCCCGCGACCCCCTACCACTGGTCCGAGGCCCTCGTGGAGCAGCTCGACAGCGCCCGGCTGCTGACCTACGACAGCTACGGCCACACCGCCTACACGGCCGGCAACCGCTGCGTGCAGGACGCCGTGGACGCCTACCTGCTGGAGGGCGAGCTCCCCGCGGAGGGGACGACCTGCTCCTGACCCTCCGCGCCCGGTGCCGGCGCGGTGGGCGTCAGCGCGCGCCGGGCCCCGGCGTGCGGACGAGTCCGGGGAGGTCCCGGACCGAGTCGACCACCACGTGGGCGCCGGCCGCGCGCAGGGACGCCGTGTCGTGCGCGCCCGTGCGGACGCCGACGACCGCGGCGGAACCGGCTCGCAGACCGGCCTGCACGTCCGCCGCCGTGTCCCCCACGACCATGACCCGGCGGACGTCGCCGAGGTCGAGCGCCAGCACGGCGGTGAGCACCATGTCCGGCCAGGGCCGTCCGCGCCCCGCGTCGGAGGGGCACAGGCTGAGATCGGCGAGACCCGTCCAGCCGAGCTGCTCGAGGAGCGTGTTCAGGCTGTGCCGGTTGTAGCCGGTGGCCAGGCAGACCCGCAGGCCCGCCTCGCGCAGCGCCGTGACGGCCTGCTCCGCGCCCTCCACGGGGGTGACGCCCTCGGTGGCCAGCAGCTCGTCCAGGTGGCGCTCGAAGTCCCGGACGGCCTGCCGCGCCCGGTGGGGGTCGCTCGCGAACAGCTGCTCGAGCACGCCGGCCTTCGACTGGCCCAGCGTGTCCCGGACGTGGCGGAGCATCTGCCGGAACCGCTCCGAGCCGGGGTCGACGCCGAGACCGGTCACGGTGCGCTCGAAGGCCCGCTCCATGATCCCGTTGTCGTGGAACACGGTCCCGGACATGTCCAGGAAGGCCAGCTCGAGATCCGGCGCGATGCCGCCGTCCGGTGTGCGCACTGGGCTGCTCCTGTTCCGGGCGGACCGCAGCGGCCGGCCCCGTCGTCGTGTCCGTCCATGCTTCGCCCCGGCCCCGCGGGCCGGTAAGGCCGGGGAGTCGAAGAGCCGGTGAACTCCCGGGGAACGCCCGCACCGCGCCCGGTCCCGCCGATTGGGGGCGCCCCCGCGCTCTCTGCTACAGTTTCACCTGCACTGAGGCCGTTCCGGACGGCCGCGTGCACGCCTCCTTAGCTCAGTCGGTAGAGCGTTTCACTCGTAATGAAAAGGTCGTCGGTTCGATTCCGACAGGAGGCTCCGAGCGGAGCAGGCTCCGGACCCCCAGGGTCCGGAGCCTTCGTCGTCCCGCCCCGGGCCCGCCGGCAGCCACCCCCGGGCGACGGCGGCGGGCGGCGCGGACCGGCCGTCACAGTCACGTCACCCCTGGTCACAGTCGTGTTCGGCGGGTAGGACCCGCCGTACGCTGAATCTGTTCCGGGCGACCGGCCACCACGGACGACTTTGGCGGTGCACCATGCAACTCCGTTCCCGACAGCTGGTCTGCGCACTCGTCCTGGCCGGAGCAGCGCTGACCGCGCCGGCCTGCGGTGGCTCTCCCGGCTCGTCCCCGAGCCCGCCCGCCTCGGACCCGTCCGGGGCCGCGAACCCGTCGGGCTTTGCGGCTCCGTCCGGCTCCGCGGTCCCCTCCCCGAGCGAGTCCGGCGACCCCCCGGTCTCGCGCATCCTGACGTGGCTGCGGATCGGACCCAACGGGGAGGGCACGCCGCTGTGGTACGACCCCCTGAAGGACGGGGACTGCGGCGACGAGCAGCTGCTCGCGTCCCGGGGCCAGCCCATCCCGCGGGCCGGCGCCCTCCTTTGCGAGGCCGCCACGACCAACGACCCCGAGCTGTGGCGGCAGGGCGAGGAGGCCCTGGCCACCACTCCCGCACCCGGCAGCTGCTGGGAGGAGGAGACCGTGGCGGGCCTGCAGAGGCTGGTCGAGTTCCACCGCCGGGCGCCGGAGGCGGTCCCCGAGCTCCGGGTCCCCGACGGCACGGCCTGCCCCCTCGTCCTGGAGAGCCTCGTCTCCCCCCTGGCCCCCGGGCTGGAGGGCCTGGAGATTTCCGTCTCCACCTGCGGGGGCGCCCCGGTCTTCCTGCAGGGCAATCTCGAGTGGATGCCGCCCGAGGGCATCCGCGCCGTGACGGTGGGCGCCACGGAGGTGCCGGTGCAGCAGGGCAACGGGAGCCTGTTCTTCCGCGCCCCTCCGTCCGACGTGACCGGCCACGTCCCGGTGTCCGTCACGGACGCGGACTGGCCCGTCGGCGGCCTGGCCCACCTCGTCTACGAGGTGCCGGCGACCGCCTGCCCCGACCCCCCGCCGGTGCCCGCCCCGACGCCCGCGCCCACCGCTCCACCCACCCCGTAGCAGCCACGGTGGCGGAGGAGAGTCCGGCCACGCCCCCGCTCTGGACGCGCCTGGTCCAGGCGGTCTCGGAGCTGGGCATCTCGGTCGGCCTGCTCACGGCCCTACTCGTCTACTACGGCTGGGTCCGCGCCGGCGCCCAGGCCCGGGCCATGGGCCTGGACGTGCACCTCTTCGGCTACACCACCCAGGACTACCTGCTGCTGAGCATCAGCTCCCTGTACGGAATCCTTTTCTGGATCGCCGTGGCCCTCCTCGCCGGGCTGTGGGCGGACCGCCTGGTCCGCGAGCGCGTCGATGCCCGCGTCCGGGCGTCCGGGAGCGCGCAGGTGGCGCGGTGGGCGCACCGAGGGACGTGGCTCTTCATCGGGCTGGCCGTCGCCGGGTGGCTCTTGGAGCGCACCGTTCGGGACAGCAGGGAGACCTGGATCCTCCCCTTCGCCATGGCGCTGTGCGTCCTGGGCGCCGCGTGGGCCGCCGGGCTCCGGCGGCGCGTCACGGCGCGGGACCAGCCGCCCACCGCGCCGCGCGGCCAGCTCTTGGGCGCCGCCGCGCTGGTGTCGGTGGTCGGCCTCCTGATCTTCTGGGGCACGACCGCCGCGGCCGAGGAGACGGGGCAGCTCATGGCGCACGCGCTGCAGAAGAACCGGAAGGATCTGCCACAGGCGGTCGTCTACAGCCCGGAGCCGCTGCACGTGGGTCTCCCCGGGGTCGGCACGGAGCAGGTGGGCACGCCGGACGACCCCCTCCACCGCTATGACGGCCTACGGCTGCTCACGGTGCGCGGTGGCCGGTACTTCCTACTGCCCGAGGACTGGACCGTCGAGCGCAGCACGGTCCTGGTGCTGCCCGACGACGACTCGGTCCGCCTGGAGTACAGCCGCTGATCCGTCCTGCTCCGCCTGGTCGGGGTCCGCCGCACCCGCCGGTCCGGCCGCGGGGAGGGTCAGGGTGAAGACCGTCCCCTCCCCCGGTGCGCTCTCGCAGCGGATGGTGCCGCCGTGGCGCTCGACGATCTCGTGCACGACCGCCAGGCCCAGGCCCAGGCCCGGGATCGCGCTCATCCGGGCGTTGCTGCTGCGGAAGAACCGGCCGAACACGTGCGCGGCGTCCTCCGGGCGCATCCCCATGCCGCGGTCCGCCACCTGCACCTGCACGGTCGTCCCGGCCCGGGCCACGCGGACCGTCACCGGCCCGCCGTCCGGGGAGTACTTGATGGCGTTCGAGAGCAGGTTGTCGAGCACCTGCCCCAGGCGCACGGGGTCGCAGGACAGCACCAGGCGGGACGGGGCGTCCACCCGCAGGTCCACCCCCGCCTCCGCGGCCCGGAGCCCGGCCGCCGCGACGGACTGCTGGACCACCTGGACGAGGTCGGCCTCCGCCTGCTGCAGCGCCAGGACGGGCCCAGCGGTGCGCAGCAGGTCCTCGACCAGGACGAGCAGCTGGTCGGCGTTGCGCTCCACGACCTCCAGCCCGGAGCGGACGTGACCGGGGAGCCGTTCGTCCATGGCCAGGAGCTCGGTGTAGCCGCGGATGGACGTCAGGGGCGTGCGCAGCTCGTGCGAGACGCCGGCCACGAAGTCGTCCTTGGCCTGCAGCGCCGCCACCAGCTCGGTGACGTCCATGAACGACAGGACGGAGCCCTCGGTCCCGCCGTCCTCGTCCCGGAGCACGCGCGCGGACACGGAGAGCACCCGCTGGAGGGGCGGCTCGCCCGCCCAGACCAGGGCGTCGGAGAAGGACTCGCCGCGGATCGCGCGGCGGGCGGGACGCCGGTCCACGGGCAGCGGCGTCCCGTCCGCGTCCGCGTAGACCCGCAGGTCCGCCTCGGCGCCGTCCCCCATTCCCTCGGGCAGCGCGAGCTCGTGGATCCGGTGCTGGCGGCGGTTCATGAGGATGTCGTGGCCGTGCTCGTCGATCGCCAGCACGCCCACGTCCACCGTGTCCAGGACGGTGTTCAGCAGCCGTTCCCGCCGCGCGGTCACGCCCAGCAGCCGGCGCAGCTCGGCGTCCTTGGCCTCCAGCTCGGCGTTCTGGCGCTCCATGCTGTTCGACAGCACCTGGACGGTGATCCCGATGCCCAGCAGCATGACCGGGATCAGCAGCGGGGCCGTCAGCAGCTGCGCGCTCAGCGGCCGGGGCGGGACCAGGAGCGGGACCCACACCATGGCGAGGGTCAGGACGAACCCCAGCGGGGCGGACGCCCGGGGCAGCCGCCCCGAGCCGGTGAGCCAGATGACGGGGAACGCGGCCATGATGCCCACCCCCGTCACCGTGCTCAGCGTGCCCTCCCGCAGCAGGGTGATGGGGACGAAGTCCAGGACCGGGACGGCCAGGAACGTCCCGTCGGGCAGCCGGTCCCACGGCACGAGCACGCACAGCCCCGTCAGCGCCACCGTGAGCGCCAGGGCCAGCTGGACCCGCAGGTCGCCCCGCAGCGGCTCGTGGACCACCCAGATCCCGGCGACGAGGGCGACGGTCGTGACGAACAGCGGCAGCTGGCTGAGGAGCACGCGCCGGCGCATCGACAGCTCGTGGAAGCTGATCCGGTCGAGGGAGAGGACGGTGAGCAAGCGGTCCACGGGAAACTCTTCCGACAGGGAGCGTCACCCTCGGGGGGTCGGGATGACAATTGCAAAGAATAGCGGCTTAATGGGTCCATGACCCCCTCCCCCCAGGGTCGCCGTGCCGTCGTGATCGAAGACCACGACGACATCCGCAACCTCCTCGCCCAGACCATCGGCATGCGCGGCTTCACCGTGACGACCGCCGCGACCGGCCTCGAGGGCATCGAGGCCGTGCGCCGCGACGGCGCCGATCTCATCACCCTGGACCTCAGCCTCCCGGACCTCGACGGGCTGGAGGTCTGCCGGCGGGTCCGGCAGTTCTCGGACGCCTACCTGCTCATGGTCACGGCCCGCCCGGGCGAGATCGACCGGCTGGAGGGCCTCGAGCGCGGGGCGGACGACTACATCAGCAAGCCGTTCAGCCCCCGGGAGCTGCAGGCCAGGATCGAGGCGATGTTCCGCCGGCCGCGCGCCCGGGCGGAGCAGGCCGACGCCGAGGAGCTGCGCCGCGCGGCCGAGGTCCAGCGCAGCCTGCTGCCCGCCGCCGCCCCGGCCGTGCCCGGCTACGACGTGGCCGGGGCGTGCCGGCCGTCCCGCAGCGTGGGCGGGGACTTCTTCGACTGGTACACGACCGAGGGCGGGCTCCAGGTCTCGCTGGCCGACGCCATGGGCAAGGGCATGGGGGCCGCGCTCATCGCCGCCACCGTGCGCGCCGTGCTGCGCTCCGCGGCCGGGCAGCCGGACATGGCGCAGGCCTTCGGCGACACCTGCCGGCACCTCGAGCACGACCTCGCCCACTCCGACTCCTTCGTCACGCTCTTCCACGCCCGCCTGGACACGGCCGACGGGGTCGTGGAGTACGTCGACGCGGGCCACGGGCTGGGTCTGCACGTGCGCGCGGACGGGATCGACCGGCTGCGCCCGGGCGGCCCCCCGGTGGGGGCGGTGCCCGGGACGCAGTGGGTGCCCGGCCGGATCGTGCTCGCGCCCGGCGACGCCCTCGTCGTCGTCAGCGACGGCCTCCTCGACGCGTACGAGGACGTCGACGACGCCGTGCGGGCAGTCGCGGACGTGGTCTCCCGCCACGAGGACGCCGCGTCCGCCTGCACCGCGGTCCTCGACCTCGCCGGCGAGGAGACCCGCACCGACGACGTCACCGCCGTGGTCGTCCGCCGCCGGTCCGCCCCGTGAACCGCTTCCTCGTCCGGCTCCTGGTCGTCCTGACCCTCCTGCTGGGCGTCAACTACATCGCCTGGCGCTGGCTCGAGTCGCTGAACTGGTCGGCGTGGTGGATCGCCGTTCCCCTGGTGCTCGCCGAGACGTACAGCCTGATCGACGTCTCGCTCTTCGGGCTCACCGTCTGGCGGCTCCGGCGGCGCGGGGAGGCCGGCGCCCCGCCCGCGGGCGCCACCGTGGACGTGTTCATCACGACCTACGACGAGCCCCTCGACCTCGTGATGGGCACCGCCCTGGCGGCGCAGGCCATCCGGCACCCGCACAGCACGTGGATCCTCGACGACGGGGCCCGCCCCGAGCTCGAGGCGCTCGCCGCCGAGCACGGGCTGGGCTACCTGACGCGAAGCGAGGACTGGACCGACCGGCCGCGCCACGCCAAGGCCGGCAACCTCAACAACGCCCTGATGCTCACCCAGGGCGAGTTCCTGCTGATCCTCGACGCCGACCAGGTCCCGGCCCCGGAGATCCTGGACCGGACCCTGGGCTGGTTCAACGACCGCAGGGTGGCGCTCGTGCAGACGCCGCAGTGGTTCGTCAACGTGCCGGACCACGATCCGCTCGGCAGCCAGGCCCCCCTGTTCTACGGCCCCATCCAGCAGGGCAAGGACGGCTGGAACGCCGCCTTCTTCTGCGGCTCCAACGCGATCCTGCGCCGCGAGGCGCTCATGCAGCTCGGCCTCTCCGGCTACGTCCAGGAGGTCGAGCAGGACGTGAAGGAGTCCCTCGCCCGCACCCGGGCCGCCCTGCGCAGGGCGCGACGGTCCCCAGAGGCCGCGAACCCCGTCGTCGCGGGCATGCTCGACGACGTCGAGGCCGCCACCGCGCGGGCCCGCGCCGAGCTGAAGGCCGGCGCCCCCTGACCGAGCTGACCTACCGCCTGCAGCGCGAGGTGGACGCGGCGGCCCGGCGCACCGTCACGCAGGACTTCTCCCAGATCGAGGCGGACCTCGCCTCGATCGCCGCCCTGGACCTGCCCCCCGAGGACGGCATGGTGTGGCCGGACGAGCTCGCCTCCGCCGTGGACCGGATGTCCCGCCGCGACCTGTCCCCCCTGGCCGCCGTGGAACCGGTGCGGGAGGTGCTCGAGGCGGTCTCCGTGGACCGGCCCGGCGAGGCCCAGCCGGTGATGCCGCTGGCGACGATCTCGGTCACCGAGGACATGGCCACCGCGATGCGCCTGCACGGCCTGGGCTGGCGCAGCGTCTACCACCACGAGGTCCTCGCCCACGGCCTGGCCCCCGAGGACCTGAAGACCATGCTCACCCAGCGGCTGCGCTGGGCGCAGGGCACGGTGCAGGTGCTGCTCCGGGAGAACCCGCTGCTGCAGCGCCGGCTGGGGTGGGGCCAGCGGCTCATGTACTTCGCCACGATGTGGAGCTACCTGTCCGGCTTCGCGGCCGTCGTCTACTTCGCCGCGCCCATCGTGTACCTGGTGCTGGGCATCCTCCCCGTCACGAGCCTCAGCTGGGACTTCTTCGTCCGCTTCATCCCCTTCATGGTGGTGAACCAGCTGCTGTTCCTCGTGGTGGGCCGGGGCATCCCCACCTGGCGCGGTCAGCAGTACAGCCTGGCGCTGTTCCCCATCTGGATCAGGGCGTGCACCACGGCCGCCCGCAACGTCTGGTTCGGCCGCCCCCTCGGCTTCGCCGTCACGCCCAAGGTGCGGCAGGACGCGGGTCCGGCCTGGCACCTCATCCGCCCGCAGCTGGTGGTGATGGGGCTGCTGGCCGCGGCCCTCCTGGTGGGGACCGCCCGGCTGGCGGTGGGGCTGAACGAACCGGTGGGAACCCTGGTCAACGTGGCCTGGGTCGCCTTCGACCTGGTGGTGCTGAGCGTGCTCGTCACCGCCGCGAGATACACGGGCTTCGAGCCCGAGGAGAGGAGTGCCGATGCAGTTCACGATTGAGCAGAAGCCGAGGTTCGCCCACATCACGGGCACCGGACGGCTCAACATGGTGGGAGCGCCCAAGCTCCGGGAGGTCGTGGCGAAGGTCGTCGACGAGGGCAGCAACCACGTGGTGGTCGACCTCGGCGGCACCGAGTTCATGGACTCGTCCGGTCTGGGCGCCCTCATCGGGTGCCTCAAGCTGGCCCGTCAGGCCGGCGGCGACCTGCGGATCGCGAACGTCCGCCCCCAGGTCCGCATGGTCCTCGAGCTCACCAGCATGCACCGCGTCCTGACCCCCTACGACACCGCCGACGCGGCCTTCGCCGATGACTGAGCCCACGGCCCGCCGCTCGCGCCGGGGCCCGGCCACCGCCCTGACGGTGGACGCCCTGCACGAGGACCTGGACGCGCTGTGGGGGGAGGCCGCGTTCGTGCCCGAGACCGACCGGATGGCCTTCACGCTCGCGGTCGTGGAGGCGGCCGGCAACGTGGTGGTGCACGCGGTACCCGCGGCGGAGGACCCGATCGAGCTCTCCGTGGACCTGGTCGCGGACCCCCACCGGCTGGAGGCGAGGATCTACGAGATCGGCGCCGCACCGGCGCAGGTCGACCTCACGGGGGCCATGGCGCAGGAGCACCGCGAGTCCGGCCGCGGGCTCGCCCTGATCCAGGCCCTGGTCAGCCGGGTGGTGTTCGAGCGCCACGGGGACACGAACGTCTGGAAGCTGTGCCGGGTGTGCGGCCGGGACGAGGTGTAGCGCCCCCGGGGACGCGCCGGACCCGCGTCCGGCCGGGGCGGACGTCCCCTGATTTGCGTCTGTAAAGTGTCCGCCGCGGTGCCTAGACTTTGGTCCAGGACAACACGTCAGGGGGCTCACGTTGTCACCGAGAACACTCGTTCAGGGGCCGGTCGGGCGCCCCGCCGCAGGGGGACGTCAGCGGCGGGACGCACGCCGGGCACGCCGAGAGAAGTCGTCATGATCGCCGCGATCATTCCCGCCCACGACGACGCGGCCCGCGTCGAGCACGCGGTCGTCTCCCTCCACCGCCAGACCCGTCCGCCGGAGCGCATCCTCGTCATGTCGGACGACTCCACCGACGCCACCGTCGAGGTCGCCCTGCACGCCGGCGCCGAGGTCCTGCTCACCGTCGACAACCGGCACCACCGTGCCGGGGCGCTCAACCAGGCCCTGGACACCGTCCGGATGGAGCCGGACGACCTGGTGCTGGTCCTCGACCCCGGCGTCCGACTGCCACCGGGCTTCCTGGCCCGCGCCCTGGCCGCCCTCCGGGACCGCAACGTGGGCGCCGTCTCCGCCCGGTCCACCGCCGTCGGGGGCCCGGCCGCGCTGATCCGCTGGCAGGCGCTCGAGGACGTCCACCGGTCGTTCGGCCGCTACTGCGACGAGGGCGCCGTGACCGGCCAGACGCGTCTCGCCCTCGACCTGGAGGCCGTCGGCTGGCGCCTCAGCCCGCCGCTGGAGGCCGAGGAGGACGGGCCCGTCCCGGTCGAGCACCTCGCGCCCGTCCCGGCGGAGCACGCCGTCCCCGCCCCGGTCGAGCGCGTCGTGCCCGTCCCGATCGAGGTCCTGCGGGCGGAGCCGGCGGCCGCGTGATCCGCCGCCCGGCCCGCCGGGACGCTCAGTCGCGGGCGGTGCGGCCCACGAGGACGGCCGCCGCGCCCGCGAGGACCGTGGTGGTCAGGCAGCCGATCGGCAGGGGCAGGCAGCAACCGCCCACCGTGACGTTCGTGCCCCGGCGCGTCCGGGTGGAGTACCCGGGGAAGGGGAGCATCCGGAAGCCGGAACGGCGGCCGTACCCCCCGCCCCGGCGGCCGGGCAGGTCGTAGCCCGGGCCGAAGCGGCCGGGGCCTCCGCGGCCGGGTCGGCCGAGGGGCGAGCGGGACCAGCGGGCGTCGAACTCGCCGTCGGCCGCGCGGTAGTCGTATCCGGAGGGGTTCATGCCGCCCATCAAACCATCAGCAGGCTGTCGGGTCCACCCCGTCGCCGCCGGGAACGGGCTCAGCCGCGGCGCAGCAGCTCCTCGGCGCGCTCCACGTGCTCCCGCACCGCCTCGGCCCGGCGGACGACCGCGTCCAGCCGGTGGGCGGACGACTCCTCGTCGGCCCGCACGAACCGGGCCATGGTGAGGGCCTCCGCCGCCTGGGCCATCGCGTTGCCGGCCCGGGAGAGCTCACGGTGGACGTCGTTGAGGTAGCCGCCCGCGGAGGCCGGGATGTCGTGGCTGCTGCTCGGCGCCGTGCGCTGCGCCGCCGCGCACACGGCCCGCACCTCCGGCAGCAGATCGGCGAGCGCGTTGGCGGTGGGCACCACGGACTGCGCGAGCGTCTTGTCCGGGAGGCTCTCGAGGATCTGGTGGAAGCGGTCCAGACCCCGGCGGAACCGGTCGTGGGCGCGGCGCCACACGCCCAGACCGAGCTCGGCCTCGTCACGGCGAGCGGCGCGGTAGTCGCGCAGGAATGCCACGGGCGGTCCTTTCGAGTGGAGACAGTCCATCCTACGGCGGCCCGGCCCGCCCTCCGTGCGCGCGGAGGGCGGGCCGGGCCCGGCGACGGGCCGGGACCGGGCCGTCCGCGGCCGTGCCGAGGGGTGCGCTCAGGGGACGAGCAGGACCTTGCCGATGTGCGTGCCGGAGTCGAAGTACTCGTGGGCCCGCGCGACCTCGTCCAGGGGGAAGGTGCGGTCCACGACCGGGCGGACGGCGCCGGACTCGACGTGGGGCCACACGTGCTTCCGCACGGCGGCCATGATGCGGGTCTTCTCCGCCACGGGCCGCGGGCGCAGCGTGGTGCCGATCACGGCGGCCCGCTTGGCCATGAGCTTGCCGAGGTCCAGCTCCCCCGTGCGTCCGCCCTGGGTGGCGATGACCGCGATCCGGCCGTTGGTGGCCAGCGCGTCCAGGTTGCGCCCCAGGTAGGAGCCGCCCACGACGTCGAGCACGATGTCGGCGCCGTGCCCGTCCGTGAGCTCCCGCACGCGCGCCACGAAGTCCTCCTGCCGGTAGTCGATCGCCTCGGCGCCGAGCCGCCGTGCAGCCTCGGCCTTCTCCGGGCTGCCGACCGTGGTGAGCACGCGCAGGCCGAGGGCCCGGCACATCTGGAGGGCGTTGGTGCCGATCCCGCCGGTGCCGCCGTGTACCAGGACCGTCTCGCCCTCGCGGGCGGCGGCGGCCATGAAGACGTTGGAGAACACCGTGGCGCACACCTCCGGCAGGCCGGCGGCGGCGGCGAGGTCCACCCCGGCGGGCGCGGGCAGGACCTGGCCGGCCGGGACGACGACCTCCTCGGCGTAGCCCCCGGAGTCCAGGAGGGCGACGACCTCGGCGCCGGGGGCGAACCCGGAGACGGCCGGCACCTCGGGGCCGAGCTCCTGCACCGTGCCCGAGACCTCGAGGCCGAAGACGGTCGACGCCCCGGGCGGGACCGGGTACCGGCCCAGGCGCTGCATGACGTCCGCCCGGTTGATCCCGGCGGCCCGGACCCGGATCCGCACCCCGTCGGGCGTGAGCTCCGGGGCGGGGACCTCGGCGACGGCGAGGACCTCCGGTCCGCCGGGGGTGGTCTCGAGCACTGCGCGCATGGTGGGGCCTTCCGGTCGGGGGCGACGGTCGCTCCCATTGTGTCGCGGGGCGGGCACCCGGTCACCCGGCGTCGGCCCGTGGCGAACAGGGGGACGCCGGCGCCGCCCTCAGCGGATCGAGGCGTAGGCGTCGAGGGCGCGTCCGCGGCTGGCCGGCAGGTCCACGACCGGCTCGGGGTAGCCCACCGACGGGCCGAGCAGACCGGGCTCGTGCGGGTCCACGCCCTCGTCGCCGGCCAGCTCGGGGATCCAGCGGCGGATGTAGCGGGCCTCGGGGTCGAATTTCCGGCCCTGGGTCAGCGGGTTGAAGATCCGGAAGAACGGGCTCGCGTCCGCGCCGGAGCCCGCGACCCACTGCCAGTTCCCGGGCCCGCTCGCCGGCTCGGCGTCCACGAGCGTCTCCCAGAACCACTGCTCCCCCACCCGCCAGTCGACCAGCAGGTTCTTGGTGAGCAGGGACCCGGCGACCATCCGGACCCGGTTGTGCATCCACCCCGTGGCCCGCAGCTGCCGCATGCCCGCGTCCACGAGCGGGAAGCCGGTGCGCCCCTCCTGCCAGGCCCGGACGTCGCCGGCCGCCTCCGCCGCGTCCCGCCACGGGAACGCGTCGAAGGCCGGGCGGACGTGGCGCACGTGCAGGTCCGGCACCTGGTGGAGCAGGTGCCAGTTGAACTCCCGCCAGCCCAGCTCGGCCAGGAACTTCTCCAGCCCCGGGCTGCTCCCCTGCTCGGACCGGTGCCGGACGGCCGCGTCCCAGACCGCGAACGGGCTGATCTCGCCCCACCGCAGGTGCGGGGAGAGCCGGCTGGTGCCGTCCCGGTCGGGCCGGTCGTGGCCCTCGGCGTAGTCCTCGACGCGGTCCAGGAAGTCGTCCAGCCGCTCCCACGCGGCCGCCTCCCCGGGCGTCCACACCGCGGCCAGCCCGGCCGCGCGCTCCGGGGACGGCACCAGGTCCCAGTCGACCTGGTCCTCGGTGCCGGCGGCCGCCGCCACCTCCGCGGCGGCCCCCCGACCCGGCCCGGGCACGGGGAGCGGCTGCCGGATCTCCAGCGCCCGGAGCGCCTTCCAGAAGGGGGTGAACACCTTGTACGGGCCGCCGGCGCCGGTGCGCAGGGTCCACGGCTCGTGCAGCAGCGCGGCCTGGAACGAGTGCGCCTCCACCCCGTGCTCGGCGCACCACTGCTTCACTCCGGCGTCCACGGCGAGCTCGGGCCCGCCGTAGCGGCGGTTCCACGTGATGCCGCCCGCCCCCGTGCGCTCGAGGACCTCGGGGAGCACGGTCCCGGCGGGGCCGCGGCGCAGCACCAGGGGGATGCCCAGCTCCCGGAGCGACTCCCGCAGGGACCGCAGCGACCCGTCCAGCCACCACTTCGCGGCCGCGCCGAGGGGCCGGACCCCCTCGGACTCCTCGTCCAGGACGCAGAGGGCGACCACCGCGCCGCGCCGGCACGCGGCGTCGAGGGCGGGGTGGTCCGTGACGCGCAGATCGTCCCGGAACCACACGATCGTCGTCGTCCCGCGGTCGGGGCTCTCGGGTGCGTCCACGCGCTCACCCTACCGGGGCTTTGGCGGCGTTCCGGGCGCCGTGGAAGAATGGGCTGCGCGCTCCGCCGCCCCCGCCGGGGACCGGGCGGGCGCGGGGAAGGTTGTCCGAGCGGCCTAAGGAGCCGGTCTTGAAAACCGGTGTGCGGTGACCCCGTACCAAGGGTTCAAATCCCTTACCTTCCGCCTCCGCACGAGGCCCCCACCGCGAACCGGCCGGTGGGGGCCCCGTCCCGTCCCGGGGCCGGAGAAATGTCGCGGTGTCGTGGTCCGCCGTTCACCTCCGCGTGCTGAAATGGGGACAACGCACCGCCGCATCCCCCGGAGGACCCCCATGGCGCCCCAGAAGCACCGTCCTGCCCTGCTCGCCGCGCTCGCCGCCGGCGCCGTGGTCACCTCGACCGGTCTGGTCCTCCCCGCGGCGTCCGCCCAGGGGACGGCGCCCCCGGCGGCACCGGGCGCGGGGGCGACCGCGGCCGGGGAGACGGCCGTCGAGCTGCTCTACTTCAACGACTACCACGGCCGGCTCTCCTCCGACCCCCTCCTCTTCGCGGGCGCGATCGAGCAGCTGCGCGCGGAGAACGAGGACGGCACGCTGCTGCTGTCCGGCGGGGACAACGTGGGCGCCTCCGAATACGTCTCGGCCGTGCAGCAGGACGACCCCACGCTCGACGTGCTCGACGCGCTCGAGCTCGACGCCTCCGCCGTGGGCAACCACGAGTTCGACCGGGGTGCGGACGACCTGACCGGCCGCATCACCGAGCGCGCCGGCTTCCCCTACCTGGCGGCCAACGTCACCGGCCCGGACGGCGAGCTCGTCACCGAGGCGTCCGCGACGTTCGACGTCGAGGGCGTGCGCGTGGGCGTGGTCGGCGCCGTCACCCAGCAGACCGCCACGCTCGTCTCGCCCGGCGCGATCGAGGGCATCACCTTCGGCGACCCCGTCGAGGCCGTCAACGCCGAGGCCGAGCGGCTCGAGGCGGACGGGGCCGACGTCGTGGTGGCCGTCTACCACGAGGGCGCCGCCGACGCGGCCGACGCCCTCGGCGACCGGCTGGTGACCGGCACCAGCGCGACCGTGGACGTGGTGCTCAACGGGCACACCCACCAGGTCTACGACGAGGGCGTCGACGTGGACGGCGACGGCGACCTCGACCGCGCGGTCCTGCAGGCCGGCTCGTACGGCGGCAGCCTCGGGCGGATCTCCCTGAGCTACGACGAGGCCGCCGACGACGTCGACCTCACCACCGGCGTGCTGGCCGTCGACGAGGTCGTCACCGCGACCGAGGAGGAGCTGGTCGCCCGGTATCCGCGCGTCGCGGAGGTCGCCGGGATCGTCGCGGACGCCGAGGCGGTGGCCCTGGAGCGGGGCAGCACCCCGGTCGGCGAGATCACCGGGGACATCACCACCGCCTACGGTCTGCGGGACGGCGTGCAGGCCCGCGACGACCGCGGCGCCGAGTCGAGCCTCGGCAACCTGGTCGCCGAGTCCATCCGCGACAGCCTGGACGAGTCGGACGGCGTGCAGATCGGCCTCATCAACCCCGGCGGCCTGCGCGCCGACCTCCTCTGGGCGGACGACCCCGGCCAGGCCATCGACGGCGAGCGCGACGGCGTGGTGACGGAGTCCGAGGCCAACCAGGTGCTGCCCTTCGCCAACAACCTCACCACCGTGACCCTCACCGGCGAGCAGTTCGAGCGGGTCCTCGAGCAGCAGTGGCAGCCCGAGGGATCGTCCCGGCCGTACCTGCAGCTGGGGCTGTCCGAGAACGTGTCCTACACCTTCGACGCCGCCCGCCCGGCCGGGGACCGGATCACCTCGATCACGGTCGACGGGCAGCCCGTCGACCCGGCCGCCGAGTACGTGATCGGCTCGGTGTCCTTCCTGGTGGAGGGCGGCGACAACTTCACCGCCCTGACCGAGGGCACCGACGTCACCGACACCGGCCGGATCGACCGCGACGCCTGGATGGAGTACCTCGCCGCCAACAGCCCGCTGTCCCCCGAGTTCGACCGCCGGTCCGTGGCGCTGACCGGGGCCGCCGCGGACGGCTGCACCGTGACCTTCGACGTCTCTTCCCTGGACATGACCTCCTTGGGCGCATCGGAGAACACCTCGCTGAGCGTGCGCGCGGGCGACCCGGACGGCACTGAACTCGGCACGGCACCGGTCACCGACGGCACGACCTCGGTCAGCCTCGACACGACCGGCCTGGCCGACGACGCCGCCGTGTGGCTGGTCGCCGAGCCGTCCGGCACGCAGGTCCGCGTGCCGGAGGCTGTCCTGGACCTGCCCACCGACTGCGCCACCGAGCCGGAGCCCACCGACAGGCCGACCCAGCCGCAGAAACCCGGCACGGGCCACTCCGGCGAGCGCCCCGGCCAGGGCGAGCCCGGCCGGGGCGCCTGGAAGCACGGCTCCGAGCGGGCCCACCAGGTCCTCAGCCGTCTCTTCGGCTGAGCCCCGATCGTTCTCTCCCCTTCTCCCCCTGCCCCCACTGAAGGAACTCCCCACCGTGAACAAGCTGTTCTCCCTGCCCCTGAGCGGGGCTCTGGCCGCGGCCCTGCTCGCCGTGCCGCTGACCGTGCCCGTGCACGCCGCCCTGGACGGGGCGAACGTGGTCATCAACGAGGCCTACACCAACGGCGGCTCGGCCAACGCCGTCTACACCCACAAGTTCGTCGAGCTCTACAACCCCACGGTCCAGCCGGTGGACCTCACCGGCTGGACCCTGCAGTACCGCTCCGCGTCCGGCACCGGAACCGTCACCAGCACGGTGGCGCTGTCCGGGACCATCGCCCCGGGCGGCTACTTCCTGGTCCAGGGCGGGTCCAACGCGGGCAGCGGTGCCGCGTTGCCCGCCCCCGACCTCGCCACCTCGTTCAACCCGGCGGGCGTCTCCGGGACGATCGTGCTCTCCGACGGCGAGCAGCCCCTGGCCGCCCCCACTGGCTCGGTGACCGGTACCGACGGGCTCGTGGACCTGCTCGGCTACGGCACCTCCAACACCTACGAGACCGCGCCCGCCACTGGCCCGTCGGCGAATGCGGACCCGAAGTCCATGACCCGCGCCGACGGCGTGGACACCGACGACAACTCCGCCGATTTCACCGCCACGACCGCGGTGACCCCGCAGAACTCCGGTGGCAGCGGGGGCGAGCCCGCCCCCGAACCGGTCCCCGAGCCGAGCCCGGAGCCCGCCGCCCCGCCGGTGGAGCTGGCGATCCGGGACATCCAGGGCACCGGCGACGTCTCCCCCAGGGCCGGACAGGCCGTGACCACCCGCGGCGTGGTCACCGCCGTCTACGCCACCGGCGGGCTCAACGGCTGGTACCTCCAGACCCCTGGCACCGGTGGCGACCTGGACACCGCCGCCCACGACGCCTCCGACGGCGTCTTCGTGTACTCCCCCTCGGCCGTGGTGAACGTGGAGCTCGGCCAGTACGTCGAGGTCACCGGGACGGTCGCCGAGTACCACGGACAGACCCAGATCAGCGTGCACCCGGAGGGGGTCACGGTCCTCGACGAGGCCGCCGAGGCGGTCGAGCCCGCCGCCGTCGGCTGGCCCACGGACGAGGCGGAGCGCGAGGACCTCGAGGGCATGCTGCTCAACCCGGCCGGTGAGTTCGTGATCACCGACAACTACGCCCTGAACGGCTACGGCGAGATCGGCCTGGCGGCCGGCACCACCCCGCTCGTGCAGCCCACCGCCGTGGGCGCGCCCGGCTCGCCCGAGGCCGCCGCGCAGGCCGCCGACAACGAGGCCCGGGGCCTCCTGCTCGACGACGGCGCCACGACCAACTACGGCAACTTCGCCAACGCCTCGGTCCCCCTCCCCTACCTCTCTCCCACGACCCCGATGCGGATCGGCGCGCCCGTGGACTTCGTGGCGCCCGTGGTGCTCGGCTACTCGTTCGACGAGTGGCGCCTCCAGCCCACGACCCGGGTGACCGGGGAGAGCGCCGAGGACGCCCCCGTGGTCGCCGAGAACACCCGCACCGCCGCCCCCGAGGACGTCGGCGGGACCGTGCAGCTGGCCACGTTCAACGTGCTGAACTACTTCACCACCACCGGCGACGAGCTGACCGGCTGCACCTACTACACGGACCGTGCCGGGGACCCGGTCTCGGTGCGCGGAGGCTGCGACGCCCGCGGGGCGGCCGAGCAGGAGGACCTGGAGCGCCAGCAGGCCAAGATCGTCGCCGCGATCAACGCCCTGGACGCCGAGGTCGTCTCCCTGGAGGAGATCGAGAACTCCGCGAAGTTCGGCAAGGACCGGGACCAGGCCCTGTCCGACCTGGTCGAGGCCCTCAACACCGCCGCCGGCTCCGAGGTCTGGGCGTACGTGCCGTCACCGGCCGAGCGACCCGCCGTCGAGGACGAGGACGTCATCCGCACCGCGTTCATCTACCAGCCGGCCGCACTCGAGACCGTGGGCGAGTCCGTGATCCTGGACGACGAGGAGAACTTCGACAACGCCCGCGAGCCGCTGGCCCAGACGTTCCGCCCCGCCGGCGGGGACGCGGGCGGCGACTTCACGGTGGTCGTCAACCACTTCAAGTCCAAGGGCTCCGCCCCCTCCACCGGCCCCAATGCGGACGCCGGGGACGGCGCCGGGGCCTGGAACGCCGACCGCACCGCCCAGGCCCGGGCCCTGGTGGCCTTCGCCGAGCGGCTGAAGTCCACGCAGGGCACCGACCGGGTGTTCCTGACCGGCGACTTCAACTCCTACGACCAGGAGGACCCGATGCGGGTCCTGCACGAGGCCGGCTACACGAACCTCGCGCCGGCGGGCGAGCACTCCTACGCCTTCGGCGGGATGGTCGGCTCCCTCGACCACGTCCTGGCCTCTCCGGCCGCGGCCGGGATCGTCACGGGCTCGGACATCTGGGAGATCAACGCCCACGAGTCCGTGGGCCTGGAGTACAGCCGGCACAACCACAACGTGGTCGACCTCTACGCGGCCGACCCGTACCGGGCCTCCGACCACAACCCGGAGATCATCGGCCTGGCCCCCGCCGGCGCCGAGCCCGCCGGCCCGCAGAAGCCGGGCAGGGGCAACTCCGGCGAGCACCCCGGCAAGGGCCTCCGGGAGCACGCCGACGACCGGGCCCGCGAGGTCCTGCACCGCCGCCTCGGCTGACCCGGCCGCGGCGCGCCGGCCGGCCCCGGTGCCCCCGGGGTCAGTCACGTGCCGGGGCCGGGCCCAGCACCGCCGCGGCGATGCGGTCGGCGTCCGCCAGGGTCCGGGCACCCAGCTCCGCGGACGCCCCGGCCTCCGCGGCGATCGCCACGCCCCACTGGACGGCCGAGAGCTGCAGGCCGAGCACGAGGACGCCGGGCTCCACGCCGCCGTCGACGCGCACGGCCCGGTACGGGGGCCGGGTGACGTCCAGCCCGGTGCCGGGCACGGTCGCGACGCCGTCCCGGGTCTCCATGGCCCGGACCCGCACCAGGCCCTCCCGGTGCATCGCGGACAGCAGCGGGGAGATGTTGCGCCGGACGTCGTTGGGCGGGGACATGGCCTCCACGAGGTGTTCGGCGCGGAAGGGCTCGTCCTTGACCCAGGGGGAGCTCGCCACGAACCGGCCCTCCTCCTCGTCCACGAGGAACTGCGGGTCCGGGCCCAGGAAGCGCACCACGCCGGCACGGGCCAGCGCCGCCAGCTGCTGGTTCCGCAGCACCGGCGGCCCGGAGGCGAGCCCCTCCACGAAGGGCTCGAACGTGCGCCGCAGCTCGTCGGTCCAGGAGGCGTCGCTGATCCCGAGGTCCGCCAGCACGGCCTTGAGCACGGTGCGCGCGGCGTTGAGCGAGGCGACGGCCATCTGCAGCGGGTCGTCCTCGCCGGCCAGCGCGCCGTGCACGTCCCGGTCCAGGTGGTGGACCAGGGCCGCCGCGTACTCGTCGTGGGAGCCGAAGCTGAGCCCCTCGAAGGGGCGGGCCAGCCGGAGGGCGTTGAGCTGCCGTCCCGGGACCACCGCGGACGCGATGAGCCGCTCGGCCCGGGAGGTCCAGGGCCCCTCGGGGTGGTCGTCGCCGGTGCCGAGCACGGCGTCGAAGCGCGCCAGGAACTCCTGCGGGTCGGTCTCGAAGGCGTCCGGGGCGGTCCGCGCCAGGACGGAGTAGTAGTTCCACTGGGCGTCCTTGCGGATCAGCGGATAGAGGTCCGTCTCGAAGGACAGCGGTCCCTCCGCCCGCGCCGCGAGCGCCCGCACGGCGTCGAGGGTGAAGAACCGGGTGACGAGGGAGCCGGCGTAGTAGCCCTCGAGCACCGCCTTGGAGCGGTACGGGGCGCCGCGGCGGGAGCCGGCCACGATCACGGGCTCCCGCCCCGAGGGGTGGTAGACGTAGCGCTCCCCGTCCTGGGTGTAGATCCCGCCGCGGCCCTCGGTGACCTGGGCCAGGACGTCGCAGAAGTTCAGGCCCATGCCGCGCACCAGCACGGTGCGCCCGGCGGGCAGGTCGTCCCAGTGCACGTCGGCGGGCACGGCGGGCGGCCAGTAGGTCAGCCCGAGCTCGGCGGCGCCGTCCACGAGCTCCCGCTGGTCGGGGCGCAGGTCGGCGTCGAGGTGGCCCAGGGCGAGCACCACGGCGTCCGCCGGGAGGTTCTGCCCGCCGCTGATCTCCACGTCGTAGCGGTGCCGGGCGTGCTCCCGCACGTGCACGCCCACGGCCTCGGCCCGGTGCACGGCGAGCTGCACGGTGGCGGGGAGGGCGTCCTGCAGCGTGCGGAAGATCCAGGAGAGGTAGACCCCGTACATCCGCCGGGACGGATAGGACTGGGGCGTCATCCGGGTCAGGTGCGCGGCGTCGTCGGGGTCCACGGCGATGGTCCCCGCCACGGCGGCGAGCCGCCAGTGCTCGAAGCTCATGTTCCGCAGCGGCTCGAGCGGGTCCACGGGCAGCACGCCGTCGTCGGCGATCACCGTGGGGAACACCGAGGGCGTGTTCATGAGGTACAGCGGGGACTGGTTCGTCCGCCACACGTGCCCCGGACCGGGCGGGAAGGGGTCGACGACGTCGATGCGCACCCGGGCGCCCGAGGCCGCGGCGCGGGCCGCGAGCCGCTCCACGGCCGAGAGCCCGCGCGGGCCCGCCCCGATCACCGTGACCCGTCGTTCGGAACCTGGCCTGCCCGTTGCGCTCATGGCCCTCAGGATATCGACCCGCCCGCCGGGCCACGGGCACGGGGCTGCGCCTACGATGGCGGACATGACCGAGACCGCGCAGACCGCCGCCCGCCCGACCGCCGAGCAGCCGCACGACGAGAACCTGTGGCTGGAGGAGATTACGGGGGACGCGCCCCTGGAGTGGGTCGCCGGGCAGAACGCCCGCACCCTGGCGGCGCTCGAGAGCCCGCGGCTGCGCCGCCTCGAGGCCGACGTGCTCGCGGTCATGGACTCGACCGAGCGGATCCCCATGGTCGCCAAGCACGGGCCGCACTACTACAACTTCTGGCGCGACGCCGAGCACCCCCGCGGCGTCTTCCGCCGCACCACGTGGGAGTCCTGGCTCGGCGGGGACACCGAGTGGGAGGTCCTGCTCGACGTCGACGCGCTGGCCGCCGTGGAGGGCGTCGACTGGGTCTGGGGCGGGGCCCGGCTGCTGCGCCCGCAGTACACCGGCGGGCGGCACCGGCGGGCGCTGCTCAGCCTCTCCCCCGACGGCGGCGACGCGAAGCGGGTGCGCGAGTTCGACCTCGACGAGCGCCGGTTCGTGCCTGGCGGCTTCGACGTCCCCACGGCGAAGTCCACCGTGACGTGGGTGGACGCCGACACCCTGCACGTGGGCACCGACTTCGGCCCCGGCTCGATGACCACCTCCTCCTACCCCCGCACCGTGCGCGTCCTGCGACGCGGGCAGGACCTCGCCGAGGCCCGGCAGGTGTTCGAGGTGGCCGAGGACCACGTGCAGGCGGTGCTCGTGCGGGACCACACCCCGGGCTTCGTCCGGGACGTGGCCGTGGACGTGGTCGACTTCTTCGCCTCCCGGACCTACCTGGTGCGGGAGGAGGAGCTCGTGCACGTCGACGTCCCCGACTCGGTGACGGTGGACCTGCACCGTCAGTGGCTGCTGCTGCGCCCGCAGGAGGAGCTCGAGCTGGACGGGACCGTGCACCCGGCCGGGTCCCTGCTCGTGGCCGAGCTCGAGGCGTTCCTGGCCGGGGACCGCTCCGTGACCGCCGTGTTCGTCCCGGACGCGCGCACGTCGCTGCAGTCCTGGTCCTGGACGGCCGACCGGCTGATCCTCAACCTGCTGCGGGACGTCTCCTCGGTGGTCCGCGTCGCCGAGCCGGGCCCCTGGACCTCGTCCGAGCTGCCCGGGGCGCCGGCCCTGCACAGCGTGGACGCCTACGCCGTCGACGACGAGGACCCGGAGGCGGGCAACGACTACTGGCTCGTGGCGACCGGCTTCCTCACCCCGACCACCGTGTCCCGCGGCACCCTCCCGGCCCGCGGCGGGGTGACGGCCCCGCCGCGGGTGGCGAGGACCGCCCCCGCGTTCTTCGACACGACCGGGCTCTCGGTCGAGCAGCACTTCGCGGTCTCGGCGGACGGCACCCGGGTGCCCTACTTCCAGGTGGGCCCCGCCGACCCGGTCCTCGACGGGCGGAACCCGACGCTGCTCTCCGGCTATGGCGGCTTCGAGGTCTCCCGGACCCCCGCCTACTCCGGGGCCCTCGGGCGGTCCTGGCTGACCCGCACCGACGACGCCGGGCGGTCCGGGGTCTACGTCCTCGCCAACATCCGCGGCGGCGGCGAGTACGGCCCCGCGTGGCACCGGGCCGCCCTGCAGGGGAACCGGCACCGGGCGTACGAGGACTTCGCGGCCGTCGCCGCGGACCTGCAGAACCGCGGGGTGTGCACCCGGGGAACGCTCGCGTGCTCGGGCGGCTCCAACGGCGGGCTGCTCGTGGGCAACATGCTCACCGGGCACCCCGAATTGTTCGGGGCGATCTCCTGCGGGGTGCCGCTGCTGGACATGCGCCGCTACACGAAGCTGTCCGCGGGCTACTCCTGGATCGCGGAGTACGGCGACCCGGACGACCCGGAGCAGTGGGAGTCCGTCCGCACGTTCTCGCCGTACCACCTGCTGGAGGAGGGGCGGGACTACCCGGACGTCCTGTTCTGGACCGCCACGAGCGACGACCGCGTGGGCCCCGTCCAGGCGCGCAAGGCCGCCGCGCGGATGCTCGGCATGGGCTACGAGAACGTGTGGTTCTACGAGGCCACCGAGGGCGGGCACGCGGGCGCGGGCGACAACAAGCAGGCCGCCCGCCTGCACGCGCTGTCCCACGAGTTCCTCTGGACGGCGCTGCACCGGGGCTGAGCCCCGGCGCGGGTCAGCGGCGCTCGCGGTCCGGGACGGCCCAGCCCATCAGGAGGGACACCACCCCGATGATCAGGGTGGCGAGCACCGCCGTCCAGAGGAAGGAGTCGATCTCGAGCCGCAGCGGCGTGAAGGAGCTCAGCCAGGACGTCAGCCACAGCATCGCCGCGTTGACCACGATGGCGAACAGGCCCAGCGTGAGGCAGGTGATCGGCAGGGACAGGATCGTCAGCACGGGCCGCACGACCGCGTTCACGGCGCCGAAGACCAGGCCGACGAACAGGTAGGCCAGGACCGACGCCGTGGTCTCGCCCCCGACGGCCGAGACGACGGACGGGTCCGCCGCGATGCCCATCCCGGGCAGGATCCAGGCGGCCACCCAGATGGCGAGCGCGTTGACGAGGACACGGAGCAGGAAGGACATGGCCCCATCCTGTCAGGAACGGCGGGTGACGGCGGCCCAGCCCACGAGCGCGGCCGCGCCGCACAGCGCCAGGCCCAGGGTGAGGGCGATCCGCCCCGCGTCCACGGCGGGCCGCCACGTGACGCTGTCCCCCCGGACCACGTACACCCCGGCCGGCTCGGCGTGCACGCCGTAGCCCACGCCCGATCCGCTGCCCGAGCTGTCCTTCTCCTCGCCCGAGCCCCCGCCACCGCCGCCCCAGCCCCTGACGCGGGCCACGGGCACGACCGTGGTGCCGTACGCCTCGTACGCCTCGCCGAAGACCCGGCGCACCGTCACGGCGTCGACGGCCTCCTCGAGGACGGAGCGGTCCGTGAGCCCGGCGCGCCAGGCGGGGGCGGGGCGGGGCGCACCGGGTGCGGCGGGCGTGGTCTGCGGACGGTCCTGCTCCGGCATGGTGGCCTCCTGGGCTCGGGCGCCGGCGGCGCGCTGAGCCCCAGTCTAGGAAGCCGCCGGCCCCCGGTCACGGGGCGGCCGCAGATGACGGGCCCGGGCGCGGGCTCGGAACGCGAAACACCCCGGACCGCGGGTCCGGGGTGTTTCCGACGTCCTGGGACGTCACGAGCGCGGAGACGGGGGGATTTGAACCCCCGGTCGAGTTTAACCCCGACCCTTCATTAGCAGTGAAGTCCATTCGGCCGCTCTGGCACGTCTCCATCCGTGGCCCACCACGCGGGTGGACAACACGGGCCAGCTTAAGGGAGGACCGGGCACGGGGTCAAAGCCGACGGCGTCCGTGCCGCCCGGCGAGCACCGAGCGGTAGAGCCGGTCGAGGTCCGCCCCGATCCGCTCGGACCCGTAGACGGAGCGGATCTCCGCCGCCATGGCCTCCGGGCCCAGCAGGCCGGGATCCGCCACGACGTCGAGCACGGCGCCGCCGAAGGCCTCAGGGGTGCGCTCGGCCACGAGGCGCCCGTTGTCCGGGTGCACGAAGTCACCCTGCCCGCCGAGGGCGCCCATGACCACCGGCCGGCCCGCGGCGAGGGCCTCGGCCGCCGCCACGCAGAACGTCTCGGACCGGCTGGGCAGCAGGAACACGTCGGCGGCGGCCAGGCGCCGCTGCACCTCGTCCGCCCCCACGCTGCCGAGGAGCTGCACGCGCTCCCCCACCCCGAGCCGGCGCGCCCGCTCCCGGACCTCCTGCTCGAGGCCGCCGGAGCCGCACCAGGTGAGGCGGACGTCGTGGCCGGCGGCGCGCAGCCACGCCACGGTGTCCACGGCCAGGAGAGGGTCCTTGATCTCGCGCAGGGCGCCGACCGCGACGAGCTCCAGGGTGTGCCCCCGCGGCGGGTCCGTGACGTGCGCGGCGTGGTCGACCACGTTGCCGATCCGCTCCACCCGCTCGGCCGGCGCGAAGCGGCGCAGCACGTCGCACATCATGGTGCTCACGCCGGTGACGCGGTCCGGGACGCGCAGGATCCGGCGGCTCCCGGCTAGGAGCCGCCACACGGGCCCGTTCTGCTCGGGGGTGAGCACGCCGTTCCAGTGCTCCGTGTGCACCCACGGGCGGCGTCCTGCGAGCGGCAGGCAGACGAGCGCCGCCGAGAAGGGCATGGTGTGCAGGACGTCCGCCCCGGTCAGGTGGCGGCGGAGCGCGGCGTACGCCCGCAGCAGCGTGAGCGGGCGCAGGGGGTGGAAGGGCAGCCGGAGCACCGGCACCCCGTCCCACTCCTCCGGGACGGCCGGCCCGGTGCGCAGCAGCCGCAGGTGCAGCACCCGGACGTCGTGGTGGCGGGCGGCGGCGCGCACGTGCCGGGGGACGAACGGCGTCTCCCCGGGGCGCTCCCCCGACGGGTACCAGGTGCTGACGACGAGCACGCGCACGGCGCTCAGCCCTTCCCCGCGCCGGTGCGGCCGGGGACGGCGTCGGGCGCGGCGTCGGACGGGGGGCCGGACGCGGTGCCTGACGCGGTGCCGGAGACGGTGCTGGACGGGGTGGGGGCGGCGATCATGGTGCCACCCTATCGGCGGGGCCACGGCCGGGGCGGTCCGGGGACCGCGCCGGGGCGCGAGTAGACTCGGGCGCGATGACCAGCCCAGCCCCCGGGTCGGCCGCCTGATGTCCCGGCTGCGCTCGATCCTCTTCCCGCCGCCCAACCACGCGAACACCGACAACCCCCTGGGGTCGGCGTTCGCGCTGACCGTGGTGGCCGTGTTCGTCCAGGGGCTGTCCCGCTTCGGCTACAGCGTCCTGGTGGGCAACCTGCTGGGCCAGGAGGCGCTCGCCGAGGTCAACCTGACGATCTCGCTGGCCCTCTTCCTCGTCCTGCTGTGGCCCCAGGCCTCGGGCACGGGGGCCGCCAAGTTCATCGCGATGGCCCGGGGCCGCCAGGACCCCGAGGGGCAGGCGGCGACGGCCTCCTTCACCGCGAGCAGCGCGTCCGCGGGCATGGCGCTGCTGTCCGTCTCGGCGGTGCTCTACGCCGCGTTCGCGCTCGAGCTCTCCTGGGGCTTCGCGCTCTCGGCGGGCCTGCTCGTGCTCTCCCTGTCGGCCTACAACTTCGTGCGCGGCGTCCGCACGGGCAACAACCAGTTCGTGACCACGACGGCGTGGGACACCATCAGCTCGTTCCTCACCCTCACCCTGCTGCTGCTGGTCCTGCTCGCCGGCTGGCACTGGGTCCTGCTGCTGCCCCTGATCCTCGGCTACACGGTCTACGCGCTGCCCTCCTGGCCCCGCCGCACCGGGGCGCGCCTCGACCCGGCGGTGCGCCGGGAGATCCTGGTCTTCACCGCGTGGGGATCGGCCCACCTGCTGGCGGCGAGCGGTCTGATGCAGCTGTCCCTGGTGATCGGCGACAGCTTCGCCACGAAGGCGGAGGTCGGCCTCTACGCCGCCGCGGTGTCCCTGGCCACCCCCGCCAGCATGCTGTCCGGGGCGATGCTCACCGCGCTGTCCCCCAGCGTGGCCCGGATGTACGCCGCCGGGGACACCGCGGGCCTGACCCGGCAGGTGGACACGATCCTGCGGACGATGGTCACGGTGTTCCTGCCGGTCTTCGGCGTGGGCGCCCTGTGGGCGGAGCCGGTGCTCCGGGTGGTCTACTTCGGGGACCCCGAGTTCGCGGAGGCCGAGCCGCTGCTGGTCCTGCTGTTCCTGGCCGTCTCGGCGACCAG
This sequence comes from Kocuria sp. CCUG 69068, assembly GCF_020833785.1. Taxonomy (NCBI): domain Bacteria; kingdom Bacillati; phylum Actinomycetota; class Actinomycetes; order Micrococcales; family Micrococcaceae; genus Kocuria; species Kocuria sp. CCUG 69068. The sequence goes on along the minus strand of NZ_PDDL01000011.1, from coordinate 31,885 downwards.
CTTCAACGCCGCGAACGCCCGGCTCAACGGCACCGAGCCCTGGGGGGTCAAGGTGCTCGCCGCCGCCAACGGCCTGGGTCTGGTCGTGGGCGTGGTGACGATGCTCCTGCTGGGCCCGGAGCTCGGCATCACCGCCTCCGCGGTGGGATACCTCGTGGGCTCGCTGCTGAGCGCGGTGCTGCCGCTGCTGGTGGTCTGGCGGCTCGACCGGATGCGGTGGGGCACGGTCCTGCTGCGGATCGTGGCCGGCTACGCGATGATCCTGGTCGCGCTGCAGGTGCTCGGCCCCGACTTCCGGGTGCTGCCGGCGCTCGGGGCGACCGCCGTGTTCCTCGCGGTCTGGGCCGGGCTCAGCGCCCGGGACCTGCGGCCGGCCCTGCGCGCCGCGGGCGCCCGGCTCCGCCGCTGAGCACGCCCCCGCCCACCCGGCCCCCGCTCACCCGGCGGGCCGGGCCCGCTGCCCGAACTGCCGGTCGAACTGCTCCGCGAAGGCCGGGACCATCGTGACCACGTAGTCGCGGGGCATGTGGTTGTCGTCCATGTAGACCCAGCGGTTGCCGATCCGGGACGGGCACGTGCCGTCGGGGCAGATCCAGTCGCTCATGTCGAGGCTGACGAAGTTCCCGTGCCGCCCCGTCAGCGCGTCGGCCGGGTTCTGCGGGGCCAGCTTCTGCGCCCGCGGCGGGTTGCACCGCTCGGCGTCCGGGCCGTCCTGGTCGATGCAGGTGACCATGTTGAAGGGGAACCGCGGGTTGTCCCGGATCCCGACCACCGTGATGCCCCGCTCGCCGAGGTCCGCCAGGACCTGGGCGAGCCCGGGGGCGATCTGCTCGCCGGGCCCCTCGTCGGCGGTCACGGTGGACGTGGTGAGCACGACGTCGATCCCGTGGTCCTCGATGTACCGGTCGGTGAGCCCGATCAGCTCCTGGCACTCGGTGTTGTCGGTGGTCTCCACGGGCTGGAACCGGCAGGCGCCGCGGATGACGGAGACCAGGTTCCAGCCGCGGTCCTCGGCGACGCGCTGGAACGCCGGCAGCCACTGCTCGGCGTGGGAGTTGCCGATCACCATGGCGTCGATCTCGGCGTCCGGGTCGACCGGCAGGGTCGAGCAGGCCACCTTGTAGCCGTCGAACCACTCCTCCGTCGCGGCGTCGCAGGACTCCGGCAGCTCGGACCACTGCCCCTCGCGGACCAGCGGGTTCGGGATCGTGGGCACCTGCGGGTCCTGCTCCCAGGCGAGGTCCCCGGTCAGCACCGCGGCCCCCGGGTTCTCGAGCGCGGCCTGCTCCGCGGCCTCCTGGGCGTGCCGGTCGAGGACCAGCCGCGCCCCGGAGGCGGGGACCAGCACGAGGGCCACGCACAGCACCACGAGGCCGAGCTGGTGCAGGCTCGCGCGGGGTCCGGTGCGGGGCCGGAGGGGCCGCTCGACGAGCCGGTGCACCAGCACGCCCAGCACGATGCTCCCCAGGAGGATGAGCAGCCCGTGCCCCAGCGTGGCCTTGGCGCGGTCCGTGACCACCAGGTAGGTGACGAGCACCGGCCAGTGCACCAGGTAGACGGCGTAGGACGCCTCGCCCAGGACCAGCAGGGGCCGGCGGCTGAGCAGGGCGTCGGCCCCGCGGGGGTCGCCGGTGTGCCCGGCCAGGATCACCAGGGCCGCCCCGGTCAGCGGCCAGAGCGCCGCCCAGCCCGGGAAGGAGCCCTGGACGTCGAGGACGAGTCCGCACACGGCGATGGCCACGAGCCCGGTCCAGCCCAGGAGGAGGCGCAGCGCGCCCGGCAGGGTGACGCCGCGCAGCACGGCCAGGGCCAGCAGGGAGCCGAGGGCGAACTCCCACAGCCGGGCGCGGGTGTCGAAGTAGGCGAAGGCCTGCTCGCTGCTCGTGGAGACCACCGAGAAGGCGAAGGAGGCGAGGAAGACGGCGCTGAACACGCCGGTGGCCACCGTGGTGACGGTCCACCGGGTGCGCTCGGCGATCAGCCCGCACAGCGCGAGGAGCAGTGGCCACAGCAGGAACACCTGGCCCTGCACGGACAGGGACCAGAAGTGCTGGAACGGGCTGGCCCCGGAGGTGTCCGCGGCGTAGTAGTCGACCGCGTTGAGGGCGAGCACCCAGTTCTGGGAGTACAGCACCGTGGCCGCCGCCTCCTCGATCGCGGCGTACCAGCGGTCGGACGGGAACAGGAGCCGCACCACGACGAGAGTGCCCAGGACCGTGACGACGACGGGGGGCAGCAGCCGCGAGAACGTCCTGGTCCAGTAGCGGCCCAGCTGCGGCCCCTTCCCGGCCTCGAGCCGCCGGACGAAGGAGAGCGTCATGAGGAACGCCGAGATGAACAGGAAGACGTCCACCCCGCCCGAGACCCCGCCGATCCACACGTGGTAGACGGCGACCAGGAGGACGGCCACGGTGCGCAGCCCCTGGACCTCGGGGCGGAAGCGGTGGGCGGGGGCGGAGGCGCCCGCCGGGGGCGCGGTGCTGTTCGCGACCCCGGGGGAAGGGTCGGCGGGGAGGAGGCGGCTCATGGAGTTCTCTCGTCGGGCGGGGGGTCGGACGACTGGCTCGGCACCATTGTCACACTGGACGGTGGCGTCTCCCGGTCACACCAGCAGGGACGCGGCCATGAACCGCAGGGGGGCCTCGCGGTGCAGGACCCTGCGCGGGTCCCGGGTGAGCAGGGTGCTGGGCCAGCCGAAGCGGCGACGGGCGTTGTCCACCCGGAGGATGGCCTCCGCCGTCGCCCCCCGCCGGACGACGAGGTCCAGGACCTCCCGGTCCGCGCGGGAGAGCACGGTGAGCGCGCGGGGGGCGCGCGTGCCGACCAGTGCGAGCAGGCCGCGCACCTGGTCCGCGTCCTCCGGGGTCCAGCGCCCGGCCGCCGTCCGGGCGCGCACGGCGCCGAAGACCTGGACCCGGAGGATCTTGGCGGCGATCGCCGTCCGCTGCTCCACGGACAGCCCGGCGTACCAGGAGCCGCCGAGCAGGTCGGTCGCCGCGGCGAGGTCGTCCGTCAGGGGCCGGGGCGCGGCACTGATCCGGTCGGCGGCCCCCTCCCGCAGGAGGTAGCCGGCGCCGCGGGGCGCGAGGTCGACCCGCCCGTCGCCGAACCAGGCCCGGGCCACCAGCTCCTGGTCCTCCCCGGTGGCGTACCGGCCGTTGAAGCGGACCCCGCGGTCCACCAGGAGCTCCCGGCGGAGCAGCCCGAAGACGTGGGTCCGGTAGGCGAGCCGGTCCTTGACCGGGTCGAGGTCCGCGCGGCGGAAGGGCCGCGGCACGGGGGTGCGCACCGGCCGGCCGGAGTCCTTGACCAGCCGCGGGAGCACCGCCGCCGAGCCGTGGCGTTCGGCGGTCGCCGTCCAGGCCGCGAGGGCCCCGGGGGCGAGGGTGTCGTCACTGTCCACGAAGGACACGTACCGGGCGCGGGAGCGCTCGAGGGCCAGGTTGCGGGGCCCGGCCGGGTTGCCGGTGCCGTCGAAGCACTCCACCAGCTCCACGAGCGGCCGGTGCTCCGCCGCGAGGCGGTCGCGGATCAGTGCCGCCTCGACGTTGTGGCACACCACCGTGATGTGCACCCCGCCGTGGTCGCCGACCGGGAGCCCCCCGGCCAGCACGGAGCCGACGGCCCGGTCCACGGGCCGGGCGGTGGTGTGCACCGGGATGATGACGTCGACGAGCGGCGCGGGGGCAGGGGACACGCAGGCCAGCGTACAAGACCGCGCCGGGCCCGGCCGCCCGGCGCGGTCCGCGCCTCAGCCCTGGGAGGCCAGGACGAACGGCAGCACGGGTCCGGACCCGGCCCGGCGCAGCGCGCGGGCGGCCACGGCGAGCGTCCAGCGGCTGTCCACGAGATCGTCGACCAGCAGCACCGGGCGCCCGCCCAGCCGGTCCAGCCCCTCCGCGAGCTCGGGGGGCACCCGGAACTTCTCCCACAGGGCCGCGAGGCGGTACGCGCTGTTGCCGCCGTGCCCGCCGGACGGGAAGCCCTCGGGGACCTCGAGCTCCCCCAGATAGGGCAGGTGCCCGACCTCGGCCATGCCCTCCGCCAGGGAGCGCACGAGCCGGGGGCGCGAGCGGGACGGGATCGAGACGACGGCCGCGGGCCGGTCCGACCAGCGCCACTCGGCGAGCACCTGGACGCACGCCCGGCCGAGGGCGGGGTCCACCGGTCCGTCGACCGGCGCGCCCTCCTCGTCGGTGCGGAACACCTCGCGCAGCCGGTTGCCCCAGCCGAGGTCCGTGAGCCGGGCGAGTGCCCGGCCCTCGGCGCAGCGCTCCTCCTCGGGGATCCGGCCCTTGACCTCGACCCCGAGGCGCGGCATCCCGGTGGGCCACTGGGCGCGCGGCTCCACCACGACGCCCACCCGGGTCAGGGCGGCGCCCGCGGAGTCGGTGGCGGACTCGTCGACGGTCGTGGGGTACCAGGGGCCGGCGCAGCTGTCGCAGCGCCCGCAGGGCTCGGCCGTGGCGTCGTCGAGCTGCCGGGCGAGGAACTCCATGCGGCACCCGGTGGTGCGCTCGTACTCGAGCATGGCGTTCTGCTCGGCCACCCGTGCCGCGGCGATCCGACCGTAGCGCTCGGCGTCGTAGCGCCACGGCACGCCCGTGCTCTGCCAGCCGCCCTGCACGCGCTCCACCGCGCCCTCGACGGCGAGCACCTTCAGGAGCAGCTCGAGCGGGCTGCGCCGGACGTCCACGCGGGACTCCAGCACGGCCACGGACAGGGCGCCGCCCGCGGCCCCCAGCTCGTCCAGGACGGCGGCGGCCTTCTGCTCGGTGGGCATCGACGAGGTGGCGAAGTACTCCCAGATCCGGCGGTCCTCGGTGCCCGGCAGCAGCAGGACGTCCGCGTTGTCCGTGGCGCGGCCCGCACGGCCCACCTGCTGGTAGTAGGCCACGGGCGAGGACGGCGCCCCCAGGTGCACCACGAAGCCGAGGTCCGGCTTGTCGAAGCCCATCCCGAGCGCGGAGGTGGCCACGAGGGCCTTGACCCTGTTCTCCTTGAGGGCGGCCTCGAGCTCCTCGCGCTCGCCCTGGTCGGTGCGCCCGGTGTAGGCGCGCACGGGGATCCCGGCGTCGGCGAGCGCCTGGGCCGTGTCCTCGGCGGCCCCCACGGTCAGCGCGTAGATGATCCCGCTGCCCGGGAGGGACCCGACGTGCTCGAGCAGCCAGGCGAGGCGGGCCGTGGCCGAGGGCAGGTCCAGCACGCCGAGGCGCAGGGACGCCCGGGAGAGCGGGCCGCGGAGGGTGAAGACCTCCCCCGTGCTGCTGCCGCCGGGCCGCACGCCCAGCTGCTCCTCGACGTCGGCGACCACGCGCTCGTTCGCGGTGGCGGTCGTGGCCAGGACGGGGACCTGCTCCGGGAGCCGGGCGATGAGGTCGCGGATGCGCCGGTAGTCGGGGCGGAAGTCGTGGCCCCAGTCGGAGATGCAGTGCGCCTCGTCCACCACGAGCAGCCCGAGCCGGGCGACCAGCTGCGGCAGCTGCTGCTCGCGGAACACGGGGTTGTTGAGCCGCTCCGGGGAGACCAGCAGGACGTCGAGCTCGTCGGCCTCCAGCTGCGCGGCGATCTGCCCCCACTCGGTGGCGTTGGCGGAGTTGATGGCCGCCGCCCGGACCCCGGCGCGGGCGGCGGCGGAGACCTGGTCCCGCATGAGGGCCAGCAGCGGGGAGACGATCAGGGTGGGCCCGCGGCCCCGGGCCCGCAGGAGCAGGGCGGAGAGGAAGTAGACCGCGGACTTGCCCCAGCCGGTCCGCTGCACCACCAGGGCCCGCCGGCCGCGCCCCACGAGGGCCTCGACCGCCTCGAACTGCCCGGGGTGGAAGGCGGCGTCCGGCCGGCCGGTGAGCGCGCGCAGCAGGTGGAGCGCGTCCTCGTGCAGGGCCGGGTCCGGCGCGGTGTCGTGGGCGGCGATGTCGTGGGCCGGGGAAGTCGTCATGGCCCCAGTCTTCCAGGGCCCCCCGACGCCGCCCGACCGGAGGGCGGGGCGTGCAGTGGCGACGGGGCCCGGACAGAGCGATGCGCCCGCTGCCCATCCGTCGAACGGATGGCCCCCGCAGCGGGCGCATCGACCGGCCTGGCGGCCGGTGGCGAGCAGAGACTCGCCTGGCGGGAGTACCGCCCCCCAGCGGTGCTCCCATTCGGTTCACCCCCCGATGAACCGGTTGCACCGGCACCCCCCGATGCCTGCGTGCACGCGGCCCATCCCCCGATGAACCGCAGTCGATCCGCCCCCCGGCGGATCGGTTGGTTCCGCCCCATCGGGTGAACCAATTGGCACCATGGTGGCAGGGTTTCTGCGACCTGTCACGGACCGTGAAGTCACATTCGATCCGGGGGACACTCAAGCAGATTCATCTATTTGCACTAGTCAACAGAGGGTTCTGTGGCGGCTTTTCGCTACCGGTGGGTATTCGGGGGGCGGCGGGCGTGGCACGAAGTGGGGACATCCGGCGCCCCCGGCGTCCCCCGTTGGGCGCACGCCGGGCGCCGTGCGCGGCGTCACATTGCAGGACCGCGTCCCGGGCACGGCGCTCAGCCGCGCAGCCCCGGGAAGTCGGCCTCCGTGTACTCGACGCCGTACCCGTCGGCCCCGGGCGCCGCGGCGCCGGAGCGGTCCGCGGCCTCCTCCCGCTCGCGCAGCACCACCCGGCGGATCTTGCCGGAGATCGTCTTGGGCAGGTCCGTGAACTCCACCCGGCGCACCCGCTTGTAGGGGGCGAGGTTCTCCCGGGCGAAGCGCAGGATCTCCCCGGCGAGCTCCCGGGTGGGCTCCGCGCCGGCGGCGAGCACCAGGTAGGCCTTCGGCACCGCGTGCCGGACCGGGTCCGGCGCCGGGACCACGGCGGCCTCGGCCACCGCGGGGTGCTCGATGAGCACGGACTCCAGCTCGAACGGGGAGATCCGGTAGTCGGAGGCCTTGAACACGTCGTCGGTGCGGCCCACGTACGTGTAGACGCCGTGCTCGTCGCGGCGGGCGATGTCGCGCGTGTGGTACCAGCCGTCCTTGACGACCTCGGCCGTGCGCTCGGGCTCGTCGATGTAGCCGGCCATGATCCCGGGCGGGTCGTCGTCGACCTTCAGGCAGATCTCCCCCTCCTCGGCGGGTGCGCCCGTCTGCGGGTCGAAGAGGTCGACGACGAAGCCCGGCAGGGGCCGGCCCATGGCCCCCGGCACCACCGGCTGCCCGGGGGTGTTGGCGATCTGCAGCGTGGTCTCCGTCTGCCCGTAGCCGTCCCGGATGGTCACGCCCCAGGCGTCCTGCACCCGGCGGATCACCTCGGGGTTGAGCGGCTCGCCGGCGGAGACTGCGGACGTCGGCGGGTCCTGCACGCGGTGCAGGTCCGCCTGGATGAGCATCCGCCACACCGTGGGCGGCGCGCAGAAGCTCGTCACCCCGGCCCGGCCCATCTGCTCCAGGAGACCCGCCGCGTCGAAGCGGGACTGGTTGTAGATGAAAACGGTGGCCTCCGCGATCCACGGGGCGAAGAAGTTGGACCACGAGTGCTTGCCCCATCCCGGCGAGGCGATGTTCAGGTGGACGTCCCCGGGGCGCAGGCCCATCCAGTAGACCGTGGACAGGTGCCCGAAGGAGTAGGAGGCGTGGGTGTGCTCCACGAGCTTGGCCTGGGACGTGGTGCCGGAGGTGAAGTACAGCAGCAGGGGGTCGCGGGAGCGCGTGACGCCCTCCGGGACGAAGACGGGGTCCGCGGCCGCGGCCTGCTCGTACGGGTGCACGGGACGGCCGGGCAGCTGTGCGCGCGCCGCCTCCACCTCCGCGGCGGCACCGACGACGACGAGCTCGTAGTCGCCGTCGACGCCCGCGAACTTGGGGGCGTTGGCGGCGTCCGTGACGACCCACGAGACCTTGCCGCGCTGCACCCGGTCCAGCAGGTCGGCCGGCGGCATCATCACGGCGGTCGGGATCAGGGGCGCGCCCAGCTTCATGCCGGCGAGCTGGGTCTCCCACAGCTCGAGCTGGTTGCCGAGCATGAGCAGCACGCGGTCGCCGCGCCGCACCCCCAGGCCCCGCAGCCAGTTCGCGGTGCGCGCCGAGGACCCGGCGAGCTCCCGGAAGGTCCGCCGGAGCTCCGTGCCGTCCTCCTCGACGATCCACAGCGCGTCCCGGGCCCCGCGCTCCGGGTCCCGGGCGACGTGGTCGAACCAGTCCAGGGCGTAGTTGAAGTGCTCCATCCGGGGCCAGCGGAACTCCTCGCGGGCCCGGTCGTAGTCCTCGCGCAGCGCCAGGACGCGGTCCCGTGCCGCCTCGTACTGCTCGGAGACGCCGGGGGCGGCGTCGGACGTCGCACTGGTGGGGACCGGCTCGGCCATCGGGGACCTCCATGGTTGTCGCTGCGGGCCGGACGGAACCGTCCGGCGGGCCATCCCGTGCAGTCTAGTGCGGCGCCCCTCCCCCGTCCCGGGGGCGGGCCCGGTGCCGGCTCTGGAAGGATGGGGGCCGCACCCCCGCCCGGAAGGAGCCCGTCCCGCCATGCTGTCCCCGGCACCCGACGTCCCGGTCCGCGCCGGCGTCCGCGAGTGGGCCGCCCTCGTGGTCCTGATGCTGCCGGTGCTGCTGATCTCGGTGGACAACACGGTGCTGAACTTCGCGCTGCCGGAGATCTCCCGCGAGCTGCGCCCCACCGGCACGCAGCTGCTGTGGATGGTGGACGCCTATCCGCTGGTGCTCGCCGGGCTGCTCGTGCCCATGGGCGCCCTCGGGGACCGGGTGGGCCGCCGCCGGCTGCTGCTGGTGGGCAGCACGGGCTTCGCGGCGGTGTCCGCACTCGCCGCGTTCGCCCCGACCGGGGAGGCTCTCGTCGCCGCGCGGGCGCTGCTGGGCCTCTTCGGCTCGATGCTGATGCCCGCGACCCTGTCCCTGCTGCGCAACATCTTCCACGACCCGACGCAGCGGCGGACGGCCATCGCGGTGTGGGCCACGGGCTTCTCGGCGGGCGGGATCCTGGGGCCGGTCGTGGGCGGGTTCCTGCTCCAGCACTTCTGGTGGGGCTCCGTGTTCCTCCTGGCGGTCCCGGTGCTGCTGCCGCTGCTGGTCCTGGCGCCGGTGCTGGTGCCGGAGTCCCGCAACCCGGCCCCGGGCCCGGTGGACGTGCCCAGCGCCGCGCTGATCATGACCGCCATGGTGGCGCTGGTCCACGGCATCAAGGACCTCGGCGGCCACGGCCCGTCCGCCGGCGTGCTGGCCGCCGCGGTGCTGGCCGTGACCGCCGGGACGCTGTTCGTGCGCCGCCAGCTGCGCAGCCCGGTGCCGATGCTGGACCTGCGGCTGTTCCGCCACGCCCCGTTCACCGGCGGGCTGCTCAACAACCTGGTGGCCTCGACCACCTTCATCGGCTTCCTGTTCTTCGTCTCCCAGTACCTGCAGCTGGTGGAGGGCCTGCCGCCCCTGGAGGCGGGCCTCGCACTGCTGCCGGGGGCCGTGGTCACGATCGTCTCGGGGCTGCTGGTGGTGCACGTGGTCGGCGTCGTGCCCCCCGCGCTCGTGCTCGGCGGCGGGCTGCTGGTCATGGCCTCGGGCTTCCTGCTCGTCCTGCTCGGGGACCTCTCCGGCGGGGCCGTGCTCGTGGTGGCCCTCGTGGTCATCGGGCTGGGCTCCGGCGCGGCCCAGACGATCGCGGGGGACCTGATCCTCACCGAGGTGGCCCCCGAGCAGGCCGGCGCCGCCTCCGCGATCTCGGAGACCGCCTACGAGCTGGGGGCCGGGCTGGGCGTGGCCGTCCTGGGCACGGCCGTGACCGCGACCTACGCCGCCCGGGTGGAGGTCCCGCCGGGTCTGGACCCCGGGCAGGCCGCCACCGCGTCCGAGACCCTCGGCGGGGCGGTCGACGTCGCCGCGGCCCTCGACCCGGACGCGTCCGGGGAGCTGCTGGCCTCGTCCGTGGCGGCCTTCGAGGCCGGCGTGCACCTGTCGGCCGGGATCGGCGCGGCCCTGCTGGCCGGGACCGCCGTGGCCGTGAGCCTGCTGCTGCGCCGGGTCCCGCGGCTCCGGCGCCGGTAGCGGACCCGCTCAGTCGGCCGAGCGCAGCCTGACGTGCTGCTCCACCCGGGCGAGGTCCCGGGGGTGGGGTGCGCCCTCGCGGAAGCGGGCGAGCAGGACGTCGACGTGCTCGCGCGCCTGCCGCCGCACGGACGGGTGGACGCTGGCCGCCTCGATCCGGGCGGCGAGGTCCACGAGGGCCAGCAGGACGCTGACGTGCCCGGTGGCGTGCGGGCCGATCTGGTCGAACGGCATGTCCACGATCTCCTCGACCCCCACCGTCCCGTAGCGCAGCCGGTGCACGCCGTCGACCACCACCGTGTTCCCCGGCAGCGGGCGGGCCACGGCGGCGACGATCCCGGACGCGACCTCCTCGACGGCGTTGACCGCGGTGTAGGGGTCGTTGGTGCTCGGGGAGAGGGCGCGCACGGCGAGCTCCACGACCTGCTGCTCCGCGAAGCGGACGTCCTGGAGCGCCGAGCGCGAGTCGCCCACCCGCACGCAGCGCCGCAGCCGGTCCGCCAGCTCCCCGGCCCGGTGCGCGGGCCACACCCGGACCAGCGGCTCCTCCGCCAGGACGTGGTCGCCCACCCGCGGCACGAGCTCGAGGACGACGTCACCGGCCGCGGCGTGGTCCCGGAGCCGCTCGTAGTCGACGCCGACGACGTAGCCCACGCTGCCCGCACGGACCTCTCCCCCGCCGCTGCGGCGCCCCGCGGTCCGGACCAGCTCCTCCGGCGTCTCCTCCGGGTGCCACCGCTCGATCACGTCCAGCAGGCGCCGGCGCGCGCCGTGGACGAGGGTGTCCACCTGCACGGAGTCCGCGATGTGGTGGATGAAGTAGACGATCAGGGCGACGTCCGCGACCGCCAGCAGCACGCCGAGGTTGACCGCCAGGTGCGGGACGAACGGCTGGGCGAGGTCGTCGGAGGCCGAGCGGATCGTGCGCAGGACCAGCAGCGCGTAGATGAAGGTGGACACGAGCACGCCCAGCACCACCTGGTTGCCGCGGTCCGCCATGAAGTTGCGCACCAGCCGGGGCCCGTACGTGGAGCTGGCCGTGGCGATCACCGAGATGGTGATGGAGAAGGCGGTGGCGGCCACGCCCAGCATCGATCCGCCGATCGCGGAGAGCATCGACCGGGACCCGTCGATGCCGACGGCGTAGACCCACGCGATCCACGGGGAGTCCAGGTCCTCGGGCAGCCACCGGTCGACGGCCACCACGGACTGGGCCAGGACGACGGCGGCGAGAACGCACACGGCGGGCACGAACCAGAACCTGTCGAACACCCGGCGCCACGAGCCGGAGAGCTTGTCCATGCGCCCACCCTAGACCTGCCCCTCCCGGCGGTGGCGGTAGGCTGGGCGCCCGGACCCGCGCACCCGCGGACGCGCCACCTCCCTGACGCCCCACCTGACCGCCCTCGAGGAGACCTCCCCATGCTCAACGCTTCGCGACCGCGCCGACGGAACAGGACCGGCCGTGCGCTGCGGGCCGGCGCGGCCCCGGCCCTGGTCCTGGCCCTGGCGGCGCTGACCGGGTGCGGCTCGGACTACCCCCTCGGCGAGGAGCAGCGCCGCGCCGCGGAAGAGGGCGGCTCGGACCTGTCCGGGATCCTCACCGGGGTGGGCTCCTCGGCGCAGAACGCCGCCATGCTGACGTGGCGGAGCGGCTTCGAGTCGATGCACCCGGACGCGCAGGTGCAGTACCTCTCCGCGGGTTCCGGGGCGGGGCGCAGCGCGCTCGTGGGGGGCGGCACCGACTTCGCCGGCTCGGACGCCTACCTGGACGAGGAGGAGCAGGCCGAGGTCCGGGACTTCTGCGGCCCCGGTGGCGCCCTGAACATCCCCGTCTACATCTCCCCGATCAGCGTGGCCTTCAACCTCCCCGGCATCCAGGAGCTCGACCTCGACGCCGCGACCATCGCGGGCATCTTCCGCCACGAGATCACCCGGTGGGACGACCCGGCCATCGCCGCCCAGAACTCCGGCGTGGAGCTGCCCGACCTGCCGATCACGCCCATCGCCCGCGCGGACGACTCGGGGACGACCGAGAACTTCACCGACTACCTGCACTCGGTGGTCCCCGAGGTGTGGACGGACGAGGAGGACGGCGGCTGGCCGGCGGGGCTGCCCACGGAGCGCTCCCAGGGCAACGCCGGGGTGGTGAGCCTCACGGCCGAGACCGAGGGCGCCGTCACCTACGCGGACGACTCGCTCGTGGACGACTCCCTCGGCAAGGCCCGGGTGAAGGTGGGCTCCGAGTACGTGGCCGTGTCCGGCGAGGCGGCCGGCACCGCGGTCGGCGAGGCCTCCCGGGTGGAGGGCACCGGCCGGCACGACATCGCCCTCGAGCTGGACCGCGAGCCGGACGCGCCCGGGGCCTATCCGGTGGTCCTCGTCTCCTACCACATCTACTGCAGCAGCTACGGGGACCCGGAGGTCCTCGAGCTGGCCAAGGAGTTCGGGCACTACGTGGTCAGCGAGGAGGGCCAGCAGGCCTCCTCGGAGGCCGTCAAGAGCGCCCCGCTGCCGGAGAACCTGACCGCCGAGGCGCAGGCCGCCCTCGACTCGATCACCCTCCGCTGACCGGCCGGGACGGGAGCACGGACGTGGGCGAGGTCCTCGACGTCGCCGTGGTGGGCGCCGGGCAGGCCGGACTGGCCGTGGGCTACCACCTCCGGCGCACCGGCCTGTCCTTCGCGCTCCTCGACGAGCAGGAGGCGCCGGGCGGGGCGTGGCGGCACGTCTGGCCGTCGCTGCGGCTGTTCTCCCCCGCCGCGTACTCGTCCCTGCCCGGGCACCCGATGCCGGACACGGCCGGGGCGGCCCCGGACGCCGCGCACGTGGTCGACTACCTGTCCCGGTACGAGGAGCGCTACGGGCTGCCCGTCCGGCGACCGGTCCGGGTGCGGGCCGTGCACCGTGACGGGGCGGGGTTCCGCCTGGTGACGGACGACGGCGAGCTGCGGGCGCGCGCCGTCGTGAGCGCAACCGGCACGTGGTCGCAGCCGTTCCGGCCTGCCCTCCCCGGGCAGCGGGAGTACCGCGGCGAGCAGGTGCACAGCGCCCACTACGAGGGGCCGGCGCGGTACCGCGGCCGCCGCGTGCTCGTGGTCGGCGGGGCGAACTCGGGGGCGCAGATCGCCGCCGAGCTCGCCGAGGTGTGCGAGCTGACGTGGTGCACCAACGCCCCGCCCCGCTACCTCCCCGACGAGGTCGACGGGCGCGAGCTGTTCCGCGTGGCCACGCTGCGCGCCCAGGCCCTCGCCGCGGGCCGGCCGGATCCCGGCGGGGTGGCGAGCCTCGGCGACGTGGTGGCCGTTCCCTCCGTGCGCCGCGCCCGCGACGCCGGGGTGCTCGACCCCCGGCCGATGTTCACGCGCTTCACCGCGCACGGCGTGGTCATGACGGACGGCCGGGAGCAGCCCGTGGACGCCGTCGTGTGGTGCACCGGGTTCCGCCCGGCCCTCCGGCACCTGCGGCCCCTGCACCTGCGGGAGGACGACGGGCGGATCCGCACCGAGGGAACGGCCTCCACCCGGGTGCCCGGCCTGTACCTCGTGGGGTACGGGGACTGGACGGGCCCGGGATCGGCAACCCTCGTCGGTGTCGGCCGCTCGGCGCGGGACACGGTCGCGGCGGTGCGGAAGCGGCTCGCCGGCGGCCGGGACCAGCGCGCGGCCGCCCCCTAGACCGGGTCGTCGGGTCCGAGGTCCTCCGGTCGCCGGTCGCGCCGGACGAAGCGGACCACCCGGACGGCGATCACCCCGGCCCAGAGCAGCAGCAGCACGAACACGAAGGCGCTGAACACCCCGTCCTCCGAGGACCAGGTGAGCAGCTGGCCCGCGAGCAGCAGCACCGCGGTCGCGGAGAGCAGGATCAGCGCGGTGCGCTCGCTGCTTCGCTCGGACATGGCGGCTCCTGCCGGTCGGCGTCCTGGTCCCCGGATCCTCGCACATCCCGGACGGGTGCGTCCTGCGGGACTCCGGTCCGGGAACGTCATCCGCCGCCCTTCCCCCGACACGGCGGGCCGTCGGGCTACCGTGGAGAGGTCCCCGACAGAGAGGCTCCCCCGATGCGCCGCACCCTTCCCGCCGTGGCCCTGCTCGCGCTGACGCTGACCGGGTGCGACGACCGGCCGGAGGAGGTGGCGAGCACCCCCGGCGCCTCCCCCACCTCCTTCAGTCCTCCTCCCCCGGTCACCGCCACGCCGACCCCGACGCCCGACGGCCTGCCCACGGATCCGGGCACCGGGTCCGCGGCTCCGGCCCCGGACCCGCCCGGCCCCGAGTCGGTCCCCACCCCCTCCGAGCAGCTCGACGGGCCGTAGCACGGCCCGGGCGGGAGGACGCCGGCGTCCGGCCGGACAAAAGTGCAGGGGATGCCGACGGATGTCCACACCTCGATCCCTCGGCGACACGCGCGGGCCACGGGTGCCCCCGGGCTCTCACATGCATAAACATGGGCATACCCCCTCTCCCTGGAAGGTTCCCCCATGTACGAGAACACCGCTCTCGTTCCCCGCCCCCGCTGGGCCACCCATCAGGAGCTGACCGACCCCGAGACGGTCACCAACTCGCGGGAGCTGCCCGCCCGGTCCCTCGCCGGCCCGTCGGCGGTCGCGCTCCTGGAGACCTGGGAGGTCATCACCACCGCGGACGGCTCCTACGCCCACCGTGACGGGCTCGTCCTGCACATCGGCCACGAGGCGTGGACCGTGGAGCAGGCCAGGGCCCTGCACGACCGCATCGGCGAGGCCCTCGCACTGCTCGACCGGTAGCACCACCGGCGCCGCCGGGCGCCCCCGCGCACCGGGTCGCCCGCCGCGGGGGAGCAGAGAACCCCACCGGCCCCGGGCGCACCGGGAGCGATGGGGTTCTGTCGCGGGTGGGCCCCGTGGGGCTCGAACCCACGACCCATGGATTAAAAGTCCACTGCTCTACCAGCTGAGCTAGAGGCCCGTGCTCCACCGGCGAGCGCGGGGCGGCCGGTCCGGAGCGGGCACCACTCTACCGCACGGTCCCCCCGGGAGCCGGACGCCTAGAGTGGTGGGCAGTCCCGTGCCACCCATGCCGATTCGACCGGAGGACCGACCGTGCCGCACCCGAGCACCGAGGAAGAAGCACGCACGGAGACGGAGCTCTTCGGTCCGTCGGCCGTCACCGAGTACCTCGAGCAGGTGGTGGAGCAGCTGCGGGACGTCCGCGGCGGCGAGCCCAGCTCCTCCATCCCCGCCCTGGCCCAGGCCGACACCGAGCGCTTCGGCGTCGTCATCGCCACCGCGGACGGCCACGTGTACGAGGCCGGCAGCACCCGGGACGAGTTCAGCATCCAGTCGATCTCCAAGGCGTTCACCTACGCGCTCGCCGTGTCCGACCTCGGGGCGGAGGCGGTGCACGCGAAGATGGACGTGGAGCCGAGCGGGGACGCCTACAACGAGATCTCCCTCCAGCCCGGCACGGGGCGCCCCGCCAACCCGATGATCAACGCCGGTGCGATCGCCTCCACGTGGCTCGTCCCCGACAGCGACCGCGACCTGCGCCGGGACCGGATCCGCGAGGCCTACTCGCGGTGCGCGGGCCGGGACCTGGCGATCAGTCCCGAGGTCCTCGCCCAGGAGCACGCCGCCGGGGACCGCAACCGCGCCCTCGGCTACCTCCTGGCCTCCGCCGGGATCATCGAGGGGGACCCGACCCAGGCCCTCGAGGACTACTTCGCCCAGTGCTCGGTGCTGATCACGTGCCGCGACCTCGCCCTGATGGGCGCGACCCTCGCCAACGGCGGCACCAACCCGCTGACCGGGGACGAGGTCTTCGACGTCGACACGGTCTCCCGGGTGCTGTCCGTGATGAGCTCCTGCGGCATGTACGACGACGCCGGCGAGTGGATGGTCCGGGTGGGCCTGCCCGCGAAGTCAGGGGTGGGCGGCGGCATCATCGCCGTCCTGCCCGGGGAGCTGGCCGTGGCGACCTTCTCCCCTGCGCTGGACCGGCACGGCAACAGCGTGCGCGGGGTGCTCGCCTGCGAGCGGCTCTCCCAGGACCTCGACCTGCACTTCACCCACACCGCCCGCGTGGCCCGCTCCACGGTGCGCGCCAGCTACCCGATCGACCAGTCCCCCTCCCTGGTCCGCCGCAACGCCGAGGCCGAGGCGGTGCTGGCCGACCACGGCAAGGACGCCGTCGTCGTGGAGCTCCAGGGCGACCTGCTGTTCACGGGCACGGAGACCGCGATCCGCACCGTCCGCGACGTCGCCTACGAGGCCTCGTACGTGGTGGTGGACATGCGCCGGGTGGACGTGATCGCGGAGTACGCGATGCCGCTCCTGGCCAAGACCCGGGCCGAGCTGCAGGCGGCGGGCCGCACCGTGGTGGCGGTGGCCACGGACCCGGGCTTCGCCGGCTCCTTCGGGGGCGAACCGCCGCTCGAGGTGTTCCCCAGCCGGGCCGCGGCCATCAAGTGGGTCGAGGACCGGCTGCTCGAGGAGCACGGCGGCCCGGAGTGCACCCCGTCCCGGGTGAAGCCCGTGGAGTCCGAGCTGTTCTCCCGGCTGGACCCCGAGGACGCCCGGGACCTCCGCGCCCGGACCGTCGAGCGGACGTGGGCGGCCGGGGAGAACATCCTGCGCACGGGGCAGAACTTCGCCGGCATCCACCTCATCGTCAGCGGCAGCGTGTCGATGTCCCTGCGCACGCCCACCGGCGAGCGGATCGAGCTGCAGGTCCTCGGCCCGGGGATGAGCTTCGGGGAGCTGGCCCTCGGCACCGGGAACAAGCAGCACGCGACCCTGAGCGCCGTCACCGACGTCACCGCGCGGGTGCTGCTCCCGCAGGCGCTCGCGGAGCTCGAGCAGGAGGAGCCCGCCCTGGGGCTGCGGCTGTGGAAGGCGCTGGCCCGGGACGGCTTCGAGCAGACCGACCAGCAGTGGCGGGACGCGGCGGTGCACGCCTCGACCAGCGACTGGTGAGCGCTCCGTGGCCCGCCGCGGGCCACGGCCGTACGCTGGACGCATGAGCGACGCGCCCCGCCACCACAAGCCGGTGAAGTTCTCCCCGGAGCAGTTCGAAGCGCACGAGGGCGGCCCCGACCCGGCCCGCGTGTCCGAGGCGGCCCACCTCGCCGCCCACGCCCTGGTCTCCCGCGGGCGCGCCAGCGACGATCCCGAGATCAGCCGGCGGCTCATCGAGCTGACCGACGAGCAGGGCCTGGAGGGGATCGCCGAGATGTGGGCCGAGGCCCCGGCGGTGTCCCTGCCCGGGGCCCTCTGGCGGCTCTACGCCCTGCGGGCGGGGGTGCGCAAGGACCCGGTGCGGATGGGCCGCTACTTCACGGCGGGACGGGGCACCGCGCAGGTCTCGCACGTGGTGGCCGGCGTCGCGGAGCCCCCCGGGGCGGACGAGATCACCTCGATGGCGGACGCGATCCTCTCCGGCGCGTTCAACGGGGAGTTCGACGTCGCCCTGGACCGGTTCGCGGCCTTCTGCCGCGTGATCGCCCTCGGCCGGATCCGGCTGGCGGACACCGGGCAGATGCCGGTCGTGGACCCGGACGCGGCCCGGGCGCCGAGCACCGTGGCCCTCACCCAGCGGCTCGAGCGGACCGCGGAGGAGCTCGAGGCCGCGGCGCACCAGTGGCGCCGCGGCCACCTCGACTGAGCCCCGCCGTCCGGGCGTGCGGAGGTCCCGCCGTGCGGGAGCCCACAGCCGCAGGACTTGGCCCCACGAGCACGTCGACTACCATGGAACCCAGGTGCCGGGCCGCGGCAGCCCCGGGCTCCATCACATAGCCGCCACGAGCGGCCTTCCGCCGAGAGGCGCTCCCGGTCCGGCACCGCCCCCTCCTCCTTCCGGGACCACGGGCCGCCCCCGGGCCGCCCGGCGGCCCCATGTACAGTGGGATCCGCCGTGCTCCGCGGCGCAGGTCACGACGCCCAGGACGGTCAACACATGGCGCTTCGCATCTTCCCGGAGGACGAGCTGGTCCTGGACCTGCTGGCCGACATGTCGGGACAGGTGACGGAGACCGTGCGGCTCCTGTCCGAGCTGATGGGCTCCCCCGAGACGGACACCGCGACCCTCGACGCGATCCGCGAGTGCGAGGCCCGCTCCACCGACCTGTACTTCTCCGTGATGACCACGGTGCGCTCCACGTTCGTGATCCCCATCCCCCGGCAGGACGTCTACATCCTGGGCCACTGGCTCAACAAGGCCGCGGAGGAGCTGCTGGCGGTCGCGGAGGCGCACGTCGCCTACGCCCTCAGCCGGCCGCCCTCCTACGCCACGGACCAGCTCGGGGTGATCGAGCGGATGTCCGAGCTGACCACCCGGGCGATGCGCGACCTCGGCAGCCTCCAGGGCCTGGACGACTACTGGTACGAGATGCTCCGGTTGGGCAAGCAGTCCGAGCGCATCTACCAGCTGCACATGGGCCACCTGCTCGAGAACCACAAGGCGATCCCCGCGATGCGGCGCGAGCGCGCCGTCCGGCGCTTCGCCGGGGCCGCCCGGGCCCTGGTGCGGGTCTCGACCGAGGTGGGCCGCATCGTCGTGGCGGAGTCCTGAGCCCGTGCTGACGGCCCTGACCGTCCTCGGGATCGCCCTGGCCGTGACCCACACCGTCGTCAACGGTTTCCACGACGCCCCCAACGCCCTCGCCCTTCCGGTGCGCTTCCGCGCGCTCACGCCCCGGGTGGGCCTGGTGTTCACCGCCCTCGTCAACGTCGCCGGCGTGTGGGCCGCCGCGTACCTGCTCGCGGACTGGGTCATCACGGGCGTCCCCGTGCCGCACAGCGTGGTGGGCTCCGCGACGATCGTCTGCGCCCTGGTGACCACGATCGGCTGGAACCTGCTCACGTGGCGGTGGGGCATGCCCAGCTCCTCGACCACGGCACTGGCCGGAGGGCTGCTCGGCGCCCTGCTGGGCGCCCGCGCCGTGGGGCTCCCGGCGGTGGACCCGCTCACGGCCACGGCCTTCTACCAGGTCGTCGTGCCCCTGGTGCTGGCGCCGCTGGTCGCCTACGCCGCGGCCTGGGTGCTCGTGGTCCCCCTGCTGCACCTGCTGCGGCACTCGGAGCCGGACGCCACCACGTTCCGCTCCCGGCTCGTCCTGGCCATCGGGGCGGCGGCCGTCTCCTTCGGGCACGGCATCCACCACGGCCGCCGAGCCGTCTGGGTCCTCGCCACGCTGCTGCTGTGCGCCGGCCTCCAGGACCCGCTGGCGGGCGGGGCCGGCCCCTGGCTGTTCCTGCTCGTGGCGACCGGACTGGCCGTGGGCACCCTGTTCGGGGCCTGGCGGATCGCCTACACCCTGTCCTCCCGGATGATCACGATCGACCCGTTCCGCGGCGCGGTGGCCCAGGGCGTGGCCGGGTCCCTGCTGTTCCTGGGCGGGACGCTGATCCCCGTGCCGATGTCCACGTCCCAGACCACGGCCGCCGCGATCCTGGGCGCGGGACGGCAGCAGCGCTTCCACACGGTCAACGTCCGGGTGGTGCGGCGGGTCCTGCTGGTGTGGGTCCTCACCGTCCCGGCCTGCGGCGTGCTCTCCGGGACGCTCCTGCTCGCCCTCTCACCGCTGCTCTAGACGCCGCAGCGGCGCCGCCGCGGGCCCCGGGCCGCCGGCCCCGGAGCATTGCCTGCCGGGGCGGACGCACCGACGACGACGGGCGCCGGTCGCCTCCGCGGAGGTGACCGGCGCCCGTCGTCGTCGGTGCCGGGGCGGCTCAGCCGAAGCGGCCGGAGACGTAGTCCTCCGTCTGCTTCTCCCGGGGGTTGCTGAAGATCTCGGAGGTGGGGCCGTACTCGATGAGCTTGCCCGGCTTGCCGGTGCCCTGGATGTTGAAGAACGCGGTCCGGTCCGAGATCCGCGCGGCCTGCTGCATGTTGTGGGTCACGATCACCACGGTGTAGTCCTGCTTGAGCTCGTTGATCAGGTCCTCGATCGCGAGCGTGGAGATCGGGTCCAGGGCGGAGGCCGGCTCGTCCATGAGGATCACGTCCGGCTTGACCGCGATCGCCCGGGCGATGCACAGGCGCTGCTGCTGGCCGCCGGAGAGGCTCGAGCCGGGCTTGTCGAGGCGGTCCTTGACCTCGTTCCACAGGTTGGCGCCCTGCAGGGAGCTCTCCACGAGCGCGTCGGCGTCACCGCGCGAGATCCGCTTGCTGTTGAGCTTCACGCCCGCGAGCACGTTGTCGCGGATGGACATGGTGGGGAACGGGTTGGGGCGCTGGAAGACCATCCCGATCATGGAGCGCACCACCACGGGGTCCACGCCGGGGCCGTAGAGGTCCTCCCCGTCGAGGAGCACCTGGCCCTCGGCGCGGGCGCCGGGAATGACCTCGTGCATGCGGTTGAGGGTGCGCAGGAAGGTCGACTTGCCGCAGCCGGACGGGCCGATGAACGCGGTCACCGACCGGGCGTCGATCCCCATGCCGACGTCCTCGACGGCCAGGAAGTCGCCGTAGTAGACATTGAGGTGGTCGACGTCGATTCGCTTGGACATGTGTGTTCCTTGCTTCTTTCTCGCAGGGGTGCGTGCGGGATCGGGGTGCGGGGCGCGTCAGCGGCCGGCGACCTTGGGGGCGAACGCCCTCGCGACCAGTCGGGCGACGAGGTTGAGCAGCATCACGATCAGGATCAGCAGCAGCGCCGCGGCCCACGCCCGCTGCTGCGAGGGGTCCGGGCTCGTCGGGGACGTGGGCGTCATGATCTGGTAGTAGATGAACGTGGGCAGCGTGGTCATCCACCCGGAGAACGAGTTCCAGTTGATGGCGGTCGCGAACCCGGCGGTGACGAGCAGCGGAGCGGTCTCCCCGATGACCCGGGCGATCGCCAGGGTCACGCCGGAGGCGATCCCGGAGATCGCCGTGGGGATGACCACCTTGAGGATCGTCCGCCACTTGCGCACGCCCAGGGCGTAGGCGGCCTCGCGGAGCTCGTTGGGGACGATCTTCAGCATCTCCTCGGTGTTCTTCACGACCGTGGGGATCATCAGCACGGTCAGCGCGACCGCCGCGACGAAGCCGAAGCGGGTGGACGGGCCGAACAGGAGGCCGAAGAGGGCCGCGGCGAACAGGCCGGCCACGATGGAGGGGATGCCCGTCATGACGTCCACGAAGAACGTGATGCCCCGCCCCAGCCAGCCGCCCCGCGAGTACTCCACGAGGTAGATGGCCGTCAGCAGGCCGATCGGGACCGACAGCAGGGTGGCCCAGAAGGTGATGGACACGGTGCCCACGATCGCGTGGTACGCACCGCCCAGCACCGGGCCGTCCCC
Organism: Kocuria sp. CCUG 69068; assembly: GCF_020833785.1. Lineage (NCBI taxonomy): Bacteria > Bacillati > Actinomycetota > Actinomycetes > Micrococcales > Micrococcaceae > Kocuria > Kocuria sp. CCUG 69068. Next base: position 10,607 of record NZ_PDDL01000011.1, on the reverse strand, counting down.
GGCGGCCGCGGCGTTGTCCGTAGCGCCGGTGACACCGTTCATGGACGTCAGCAGCAGGTTGGAGGTCAGCCCGGGGAGCCCGTTGGCGAGCACCGTCCAGATCACGGAGATCAGCGGGATCACCGCGAGGACGAAGGCCGTGTAGACGAGGTAGGTCATCAGGGAGTCCGCGCCCTTGCGCCCGCCCTCGATCATCGAGACGACGATCGGCGCGGCGACCAGGAAGACCGCGGCGGCGAGGACGGCCCAGAGGGCCGTGGAGAAGCCCAGGAGCGCCGCGAGGGCGGCGCCCACCACCACGGCGCCGGCACCGATCACGGGCACCAGCCACTTCGGCTTCTGGTTGCGGGTGAGCATCGACCGGCGGGGCGAGGACGGGCGCACGGGCGTGGGACTGCGGAAGGCGGTGGAGGACATCAGTTGGCTCCCGAGAATTCCTTGTAGCGGGCGACGATGGCGCGGGCGATCATGTTCACGACCAGGGTGATCACGAAGAGGATCAGTCCGGCGGCGATGAGCTCGGACAGCCGCAGGCCGTAGGCCTCCGGGAAGTTGAGGGCGATCTCCGCCGCGATGGTCTGGTTGCCGGACTGAACGAGGGACGCGGTGAGCGGTCCGCTCGAGAGCACCAGGGCCACCGCCATGGTCTCACCCAGCGCGCGCCCCAGGGCGAGCATCACCGCGGAGATGATGCCGGGGCGGGCGAAGGGCAGCACCGTCATCCGGATCATCTCCCACCGGGTGGCGCCGAGGGCCAGCGCCGCCTCCTCGTGGAGCTTCGGGGTCTGCACGAACAGCTCCCGGGACATCGCCGTGATGATCGGCAGGATCATGATGGCCAGCACGATCCCGGCCGTGAGCATGGTCTTGCCGGTCTGGGACGCGGGGCCGCCGAAGATCGGGACGAACCCGAGGTTGGTCGAGAGCCAGTCGTAGAAGGGCACCACCGAGGAGGCCAGGACCGTGGTGCCCCAGGCTCCGTAGATCACCGACGGGATCGCCGCCAGCAGGTCGATGACGTACCCCACGGGCTTGGCGATCCGTGCCGGCGCGTAGTGCGAGATGTACAGGGCCACCAGCACGCCGATCGGGGTGGCGATCACCAGGGCGATCACGGCCGCGATCACCGTGCCGATGACCATCGGCCAGATGTAGGACCAGAAGCCGGCCCCGCCGGAGATCTCCTCGGCCGGGGCCTGGAAGGTGGGCAGCGCCTGCAGGAACAGGAACAGCGCCACGGCCGCCAGGACGGCGAGGATCAGCACGCCGGCCCCGAGGCTGAGCCCGGAGAAGATCGAGTCGCCCGCCTTGCCGCCGGCGGCGGTCTTCCTGGTGGTGACGGTGGTGGACATGTCGGGTGCCCCTTCGATTGCCTGACACGGATGGCGCCGGGACGGGGTGGTGCCCCGGCGCGTGGGTCCGGTGACGCGCCTCACGGGGAAGGCGCCTCACACACGAATGTCCCGTTCGGCGCGGGCACGGGCGGAAGGGCCCGGGCCCGCACCGAACGGGACCAGCAGAACTGGATCAGCCGGCGACCGTGATCTGGTCGATCGCCTCCTGCGCGGCGGTGCGCAGGCTCTCGGACATGGGAGCGGAACCGGCGGCCTCGGACGCCGCCTGCTGCCCCTCCTCGCTGATGACGTACTCGCCGAACGCCTTCGCGAGGTCAGCGGTCTCCTGGGAATCGTACTGCGGGCAGAAGATCTCGTAGGACACGAGCACGATCGGGTAGGTCCCGGACTCGGTGGTGTCGCGCTCCAGGTCCATCGCCATGTCGTACTCGGCGCGGCCCTCGACCGGGGAGGAGTTCTCGACGGCGGCGGAGGCGGCCTCCGGGGAGTAGTTCACATACTCCTCGCCGACGCCCACGGCCACGGTGCCGAGGTCGCCCACGGCGGAGGCGTCCGCGTAGGTGATGGCGCCCTCGGTGGCGCCGGCGGACTGGACCACGCCGGCGGTGCCCTTGTTGTTCTCCGCGGCCCACTGGGACGGCCAGTTGCCGGAGACCTCCTCGGTCCACACCTCGGGGGCGGCCGCGGCCAGGTACTCCTGGAAGTTCTCGGTGGTGCCGGACTCGTCGTTGCGGTGCACCACGGTGATCGGGGTCTCCGGCAGCTCCGCGTCGGGGTTCTGCTCGGCGATCGCCGGGTCGTTCCACTCGGTGATCTCGCCGGTGAAGACCTGGGCGATGGTCTCGCCGTCCATGTTCACGGTGTCGACGCCGGGCAGGTTGAAGGCCACCGCGATCGGGGAGATGTAGGCCGGGACGTGGAAGCCGCCGTCGGGGCCGCAGACCTCCTTCGACGCCTCGTACTCCTCGTCGTCGAGGTAGGCGTCGGAGCCCGCGAAGTCCGCCCCGCCGGCGGTGAAGGCCTCGCGGCCGGCACCCGAGCCGTCCGGGGAGTACTGCACCGTGGCCTCGGGGTTGGCCTCCTGGAAACCGTTCTGCCACGCGGTCATGGCGGCCTGCTGCGAGGACGCGCCGATACCCGTCAGCGTGCCGGAGACGCCGGCGCCGGCGGCCGAGGTCTCGGTGGAGCCGGAGCCTTCGCCCGTGGCGTTGTCCGAACCGCACGCGGTGAGCGCGAGCGAGCCGATGGCGAGAACGGCTGCGGAACGGCCGAGGTGGGAAACCTTCACTTGAGTAGCCCCTTCAGATCACAGTGGTGCCCCGTCGAGGGGCCGTCGTTCGATGTGGCGCCGGCAGAGTTCCGGGCCGGTGCGAGAGGTGGATCTGCGGGCGGGCCGCGGACCTCTCACCGAGAGACGCTAGGGAGCGCAGGTGGCCAGATTGGCCCGTGAAGGTGAACGGAGGGTGAACACCGCCCCCCGCAGCCGTGCCGTCGTTGCACATCTCACACCGCGCCCGCCCGATCCCGGCCCGGTGCGGGGGCTCCGGCCCCCCGCACCGGCGGTCCCGTGCTGCTCGCCTAGGATGGCCCCATGCAGCCAGGCAACCGTGCGCGAGCCGCGGCCCGCGCGGTGCGCAGCCGCACCCGGATCGGTGTGACGCGGGTCCGGACGGGGCTGCTCCAGAGCTTCCAGATCACGGTCGCCAGCGTCGGCGCCTACGTGATCGCGGAGCAGCTGCTGGGCCACTCCGGGCCCATCTTCGCGGCCACCGCGGCCCTCGTGGCCCTGGGCTTCGCGAAGGACGGGCTGCGCTACCGGCGGGTCCTCGAGGTCTCGATCGGCTGCACCCTCGGCATCGCCGTGGGGGACACGCTGATCCACGTCCTGGGCACGGGCGTCTGGCAGGCCGGCGTGGTCCTGATGACCTCGATCCTGCTCGCCCGCTTCCTGGACAACGGCACGCTGTTCACCACCCAGATGGGGCTGCAGTCGGTGCTCGTGGTCCTGCTGCCGCCGTCCCAGGACGGGGTCTTCGCGCGGTCCACGGACGCGGTCGTGGGCGGGCTGTGCGCCCTGGCCATGGCCTACTTCGTGCCCACGGACCCGCGGAGCCAGCCGCGCCAGGGCCTGCGGGCGCTCGTCGACGAGTTCTCCGGGGTGCTCCGGGAGGCGAGCCGGGCCATGGAGGACTACGACGCCACCGCCGCCTGGCACGCCCTCGTGCGTGCCCGGCAGACCCAGCCGCTGGTGGACTCGGTGACGTCCGGACTGAAGTCGGCCCTCGAGATCGCCACGGCCTCGCCGCTCTACCGCGGCCGCCGCGCGGAGGTCGAGGGGATCGCCCACTCCATCCGCTACCTGGACCTCGCCGTGCGCAACGCCCGGGTGCTCACCCGCCGCCTCGCCTCCGTGCTCAACCACGTGACGCTCTCCGACGAGGCCGTGGCCGCCATGAGCGCCGCCCTCGAGGACCTCGCGGACGCCGTCGTCACCCTGGGCAACGCGCTCGCGGTGGCCTCCCCCGGCTCCCGGGAGAGCTACCTTCGCCAGGCCCGCAACGAGCTGGCGAACGTGGCCGGGCGCCTGCACCCCGGGCAGATGGGGGTGCGCACCATGGAGGGCGAGACCCTGGTGCTGGACATGCGCCCGATGGTCGTGGACCTGCTGGAGGCGGCCGGGATGACGCACGACGAGGCGCGGGACCAGCTCCCCCGGCTCGAGGGCTGGGACCGCGCCTGAGCCGGGACGGTCCCGGCCCCGAGGCCCCTCAGCCGGCGGTCTCGCCGGGCAGGAGCTCCGCGATCAGCTGCTGGATCCGGGCCCTGATCTCGTCCCGGATGGGGCGCACGGACTCCAAGCCCTTCCCCGCCGGGTCCGCCAGCGCCCAGTCCTCGTACCGCTTGCCCGGGTAGAACGGGCACGCGTCCCCGCAGCCCATGGTGATGACCACGTCGGAGTCCTGCACGGCCTCGTCGGTGAGGACCTTGGGGGTCTCGGCGCTCATGTCGATGCCCTCCTCGGCCATCGCCGCCACGGCGGCCGGGTTCACGGAGTCCGCCGGCGCGGAGCCGGCCGAGCGCACCTCGATGCGCCCCCGGGAGAGGTGGCTGAGGTAGGCGGCGGCCATCTGCGAGCGCCCGGCATTGTGCACGCACACGAACAGGACGCTGGGCCGGTCCGTGCGCTCCGCGGTCAGCTCGTCCAGCAGCCGCCGGACCCGGGTGTCGATGTCGTCGCGGACCAGGCGCATCCGCTCCGCGCCCTCGATGCCGCGGACGGAGGGCTCGTCGGTGTGCCAGGTCTCGATCGTTCCGGTCATCCCCTCGACCGGCTCGACCCTCGCCTCATCGCCCAGTACGACCACCCGGTCGACCCGGCGCAGCAGCTTGGGGTCGATGGGCTTCGGCGTTCCGGAGGACATGTCCGCACCGACCTCGGCGACCACCTCGGCGGACAGGGCGTTGATCTTGCTGCCGGGCTTCGTGCCGGCGGAGTGGACCTCTACCGCCCCACGGGCGTGGTGTTCCATGAGGGCGGCGGCCATCTGGGACTTGCCGCCGTTCTTGGCGCACACGAACAGGACGGAGGGCTGGGTGGTCTCGCTCAACGGTTGCTCCTGGATCTGGGGGTCAGCGGGTGGGGACGGTGGCATCGCCGGGGAAGAGCTTCCGGCCCACCCACAGGGACACGTAGACCAGCGCGACGAGCACGGGCACCTCGATGAGGGGGCCGACCACGCCCGCCAGGGCCTGTCCGGAGGTGACTCCGAAGGTGCCGATGGCCACGGCGATGGCGAGCTCGAAGTTGTTGCCGGCGGCGGTGAACGCCACGGTGGTGGACTTCGCGTAGTTCAGTCCCAGCGCCCGGGAGGCCAGCAGGGCCACCCCGAACATGAGGAAGAAGTAGACGACCAGGGGCAGGGCGATCCGGGCCACGTCCCAGGGGTTGGAGGTGATGGCGTCACCCTGCAGGGCGAAGAGCAGCACGATGGTGAACAGCAGCCCGTACAGGGCCCAGGGACCGAGCTTGGGCAGGAACGTGGTCTCGTACCACTCCCGGCCCCTGGCCTTCTCGCCCAGGGTGCGGGTGAGGAACCCGGCGACCAGCGGGATCCCGAGGAACACCAGGACGCTCAGCACGATCGACCACACCGAGAACTCGGCCGAGGTGGTGGGCAGGCCCAGCCAGGCCGGGAGGACCTGGAGGTAGAACCAGCCCAGGGCGCCGAAGGCGATGACCTGGAACACGGAGTTGACCGCCACCAGCACGGCGGCGGCCTCCCGGTCCCCGCAGGCGAGGTCGTTCCAGATCAGCACCATCGCGATGCAGCGGGCCAGGCCCACGATGATCAGCCCCGTGCGGTACTCGGGCAGGTCGGGCAGGAAGATCCAGGCCAGGGCGAACATCAGCGCCGGCCCGACGATCCAGTTCAGCACCAGGGACGCCCCCATCAGGCGCTTGTCGCCGGCCACGCGGTGGGTCTCGTCGTAGCGGACCTTGGCCAGCACCGGGTACATCATCACCAGCAGCCCGATCGCGATGGGCAGCGACACCTCGCCGATCCGCACGGCCTCCAGGGCGGTGTTCAAGCCCGGGACGAAGCGACCGAGCAGCAGGCCGGCGACCATGGCCGCGATGATCCAGGCGGGCAGCCAGCGGTCGAGGAAGGACAGGTCCTTCATCACCCCGTGGGAGGCAGCGGGGACGGTGGTGGTGCTCATGGGCGGGCGAACCTCTTCACATCGACGGGCATCTATCCCGCACAGTACGGGTCACATCGACGCCCGTCAATGTAGGATGGGGGGATGACTCCCGCTCCGGACCTCGACAGCACGGCCGACGCCGGGACCGCCGACCGGTGCGCCCCCGGCGCGCCGGCCACGGAGTGCTGCTCGCTCTCGGGCGGGCCCATGGGTCACGACGACGCCCGGCGCGTGGCGGGCCTGCTCAAGGCCCTGGCCGACCCCACCCGGCTGCGCCTGCTCTCCCACGTGGCCGCCCAGGGCTGCGACACCGTGTGCGTCTGCAGCCTCACGGACGACCTCGGCATCAGCCAGCCCACGGTCAGCCACCACATGAAGAAGCTGGTCGAGGCCGGGCTGCTCACCCGCGAGCAGCGCGGCAAGTGGGCGCACTACTCCGTGGTGCCCGGGGCGTTCGCGGAGCTGCGCGCCTTCCTCGACCTGCGCTGAGCCGGCCGCGGCGCTTGGGCCGTCCGAGGCGGCGGCTAGCCTGGACGCCATGAGCACCCGCACCCGCCGCAACTCCCCCGCCTACCGCTGCACCGAGTGCGGCTGGAGCACCGCCAAGTGGGTGGGCCGCTGCGGGGAGTGCCAGGCGTGGGGCACGGTCGAGGAGATCGGCGAGCACAAGGCCCGCACCACGGCCGCCCGGTCGATCGCCGAGCCCGCCCGTCCCATCGCCCAGGTGGACGCCACGGTGGCGGCCTCCGCGCCCACCGGGGTGCCGGAGCTGGACCGGGTCCTCGGCGGCGGACTGGTCCCCGGCGCGGTCGTGCTGATGGCGGGCGAGCCCGGGGTCGGGAAGTCGACGCTGCTGCTCGACGTCGCCGCACGCTTCGCGGAGGGCGCGGGCGAGGGCACCCGCGACGTCCTCTACGTCACCGGCGAGGAGTCCGCGGCGCAGGTGAAGCTGCGCGCGGACCGGATCGACGCCGTGGCGCCCACCCTGTACCTCACCGCCGAGACGGACCTGGCCACGGCGCTGGGCCACATCGAGAAGATCTCCCCCCGCCTGCTCGTGGTCGACTCCGTGCAGACGCTGGCCAGCGCCGAGGTCGAGGGCTCCGCGGGCGGGGTGACGCAGGTCCGGGAGGTCGCCGCCTCCCTGATCGCCGCGGCCAAGAAGCGGAACATGACCACGCTGCTCGTGGGGCACGTGACCAAGGACGGCTCCATCGCCGGGCCGCGGCTGCTCGAGCACCTGGTGGACGTCGTGTGCCAGTTCGAGGGCGAGAAGCACTCCCGGATCCGGCTGCTGCGGGCGGTCAAGAACCGCTACGGCCCCACGGACGAGGTCGGCTGCTTCGACCTCACCGAGACCGGGATCACGAGCGTGGAGGACCCCTCGGGCCTGTTCGTCTCCCGCACGGCCCTGCCCGTCTCCGGCACGTGTCTCACGGTGACCCTGGAGGGCCGCAGGCCCCTGCTCGCCGAGGTGCAGGCGCTGCTGGACCGCTCCTCCACCGCCCAGCCCCGGCGGGCCACCGCCGGCCTGGACTCCCAGCGGGTCGCCATGCTGCTCGCCGTGCTGCAGCGGCGGGCCGGCGTGAACCTGGCCGGGCTGGACTGCTACGTCTCCACGGTCGGCGGGGTGAAGCTCACGGAGCCGTCCACCGACCTCGCCGTGGCCATGGCGCTGGCCTCGGCCGCGCAGGACCGGCCCCTGCCGCAGCGCCTGGTGTGCTTCGGGGAGGTGGGCCTGGCCGGCGAGGTGCGGCCCGTCCCGGGCATCGGGCGCCGCATCCAGGAGGTCGCCCGGCTGGGCTTCACCCACGCGGTCGTGCCCGCGAGCCCCACCGGCCCGGGCCCCGTCCCGGCGGGGTTCACCGTCCGGGAGGTGACCACCATCAGCGACGCCATGGAGCTGCTCTTCCCCCGGTCCGCCGCCGCGCCCGCACGGAACCGGCAGACCGCCGCGGCCGTATGATGTGACCGTGGCGAAGACCCCTGAGAACGCACTGCGCAAAACGCTGGCCCGCATCGCACCCGGCACCGAACTGCGCACCGGTCTCGAGCGGATCCTGCGCGGGCGCACGGGCGGGCTGCTCGTGCTCGGCTTCGACCGCTCCGTCGAGGCCATCTGCTCCGGCGGCTTCGACATCGACACCGACTTCACCGCGCCCAGGCTGCGGGAGCTGGCCAAGATGGACGGCGCCATCATCTGCGACCGGGACGCCACCCGCATCCTGAAGGCCGGGGTGCAGCTCGTCCCCGACGCCTCGATCGGCACCACGGAGTCCGGCACCCGGCACCGCTCCGCGGAGCGCACCGCCAAGGAGACCGGGGTGCCGGTGATCTCCGTGAGCCAGTCCATGAGCGTCATCACGATCTACGTGGGCGAGACCCGGTACGCCATCGAGGGCTCCCAGTCGATCATGGCCCGCGCCAACCAGGCCCTGCAGACCCTCGAGCACTACAGCCACCGGATGGAGCAGGTGCTCGGCAACCTGTCCTCGCTCGAGATCGAGGCGTCCGTGACGGTGCGGGACGTGGCCCTGACGCTCCAGCGCATGGAGATGGTCCGGCGGATCTCCTCCGAGATCGGCTGGTACGTGCTCGAGCTCGGCGTGGACGGGCGGCTCATCGCGCTGCAGCTCGAGGAGCTCACCGCGGGCACCGGCCCGGGGCCGGACGTGGTGCTGCGCGACTACCTGCCCGACGGCACCCCCGCGGAGGGCATCGAGGAGGGGCTGGGGCGGCTGGCCGAGCTCACGCCCACGGAGCTCATCGACCTGCAGCGGATCGCGGTGTCGGTGGGTCTCGTCGAGCCGCAGGGCAGCCTCGAGACGGACCTGCACCCGCACGGCTACCGGCTGCTGGAGGGCATCAAGTCGATGCCGCGGGCGGTCGCCAACCGGCTGGTGCGCCAGTTCGACGGCCTGCAGTCCCTGATGGCCGCCAACCTGGAGGACCTCAAGGCGGTCGAGGGCATCGGCGAGCAGCGGGCCCGCACGGTGCGCGAGTCCCTCTCCCGGATGGCCGAGACCAGCCTGCTCGAACGCTTCATGTGAGCCGCGCGCGGCGCGCTCACTCCAGGACGAACGGCACCGGCTCCGCGGTGCGCTCCCCGAGGGACGTCACGAGACGGTAGTACCCGGCCTGGGCCTCGCCCCCCGCCTCCGCGCAGCCCTCGGCGGTGCGCAGGCGGTTCCACGTCAGCCGGGCAACCTTCTCCTGTCCGGGCTCGACCGTCACCTCCGCGTCCTCGGAGCCGGCCTGGCAGTGCCTGCTGTCGAAGACGGTGTCCGCCCCCGAGGTCACCTCGTAGACCATCCGGGACGTGCCCGCGTTGACGCGGCAGGGGTCCTCCCCGGTGTTCTCCAGGGTCAGCACGAGGACCGGCTCGACGTCCTCCGGGTAGCTCTCCCGGTCCGTCGACGCCCGCACGGCGAGGTCGGGGCCGCACTCCTCGACCGGACCCTCCGTGGCGGGCGCGGACGCGGACCCGGACGCGGACCCGGACGCCGACGCGCTCTCGTCCGGCCGCGGCGTGAAGTCCGCGAAGGGCTCCTCCGAGGCCGCGGCGGCCGAGGCGGTGGCGGCCTCCGGCGCCGGGACGTCCTCCGTCTCCCCGGAGCCGAGCATGCCCGCGACCGCGGAGACCAGTCCCACCGCCACGAGCACCAGCAGCACGCCCGCCGCGAGGGCCGCCACGAGCCGGCGGCGCCGGTACACCTCGGGGCTCAAGCGCCGGGATCCGGGGTCGCGGGGAGCTCGTCCGTCGTCGTCGTGACCGTTCCCCGACCGTCCGTGGGGGGTGCTCCCGGAACCCTTCTGCGCCATGCTCCCAGGCTACAGTGGACTGCGATGAGCTCCCCGCACACTGCCCCGACCGCCGCCGCGGAGCCCGCTCCGCCGGGCCTGCACCGGGCCGTGACCGACTGGTTCGACGACGCCGCCCGGGACCTGCCGTGGCGGGACCCGTCCTGCTCCCCGTGGGGGGTCATGGTCAGCGAGTTCATGCTCCAGCAGACGCCCGTGGTGCGCGTGCTGCCCGTGTGGCGGGCGTGGATGCAGCGCTGGCCGCGGCCCGCGGACCTCGCGGCGGAGAGCACCGGGGAGGCCGTGCGCGCCTGGGGCCGGCTCGGCTATCCGCGGCGGGCCCTGCGGCTGCACGCGGCCGCCGTCGAGATCACCGAGCACCACGGGGGCCGGGTGCCGGCCGCGCACGAGCTGCTGCTGGCCCTGCCCGGGGTGGGCGCCTACACGGCCGCCGCGATCGCGGTCTTCGCCTTCGGCGACCGGCAGACCGTGGTGGACACGAACATCCGCCGCGTGCACGCCCGGGTGGTCACGGGGCGGGCCCTGCCCTCGCGGTCGCTGACCGCCGCCGAGCTCCGGCTCGCGGAGGAGCTGATGCCCGCCGACGACGCCCTGGCCGTGCGCTGGAACCAGGCCGTGATGGAGCTCGGCGCCCTCGTCTGCACGGCCCGCTCCCCCCGCTGCGAGCAGTGCCCGGTGCGGGACGCGTGCGCGTGGGTCGCCGCGGGCCGGCCCGAGCCCGTCGAG